>CAYWSS010000046.1:0-15568 GCA_964460505.1 uncultured Caldilineaceae bacterium
GGTTCCTCGACGGCGCCCTCACCGCCATTAGACATCAAGCCAATCCCACCCGGCGAATAACTCACCAACACCTGGAAAAGTTGCTCACTGAAAATATCTTTGGTGTGGATATAAATGAGGAAGCAATTCGGGTAGCGGCATTCAGCCTGTATTTAACCTTCTGCGATTTCCTGGAGCCACGCCATATTTGGGCACAGGTAAAATTCCCCAAGCTAAAGCATAATAACCTTTTCCCCACAGATTTTTTCGAAGAAGATGCCTCCTTTGAACAAAGTTACGACTTGATTATCGGCAATCCGCCCTGGCAAAGTAAACTGACGCCACCGGCTGAAAAATATCGAAAGAGCGTGGGAGAAGAACTTCCAGAAAGACAGATTGCCCCTGATAATCAGATTGCGCTGGCGTTTCTGTGGCGTACCGCCGAACTTTGCCAACCTGATGGTGAGGTTTGTTTGTTGCTACCCAGTAAGGGATTGTTGTTTAACCGTTCTGGCACGCACCGAGATTTCCGCCAAGATTTTTTTAGTTCTTTTCATATTAAAACCATTATCAATTTCTCTGCCTCCCGGTATATCCTTTTTGAAAAAGCGACCGGGCCAGGGGCAGCTATCTTTTTTTCCCCGCAGACTCCGGACGACAATGAACCAATTCTGTATTGTTCTCCCAAACCAACCCATTCGCTTGAAGATAAATGGCAAATTACCATTGAACCCCAGGATATTAATCTCCTTCCCCGTGAGGAAACCATCCAAAATGACATTATTTGGAAGGTGGCTATGTGGGGCGGCCCCAGAGATTATGACTTGCTCCAAAAGTTGATGGCTCCGCCCTATCAATCTTTGGAGCAAGTATGTGCAAATCGAGGATGGATTCATGGCGAAGGAGTGACCAAAGGAAATCAGAAATATGATGCGGCTCAATATCTTGGGAAACCTTACATTGACGCAAAAAAATTAGAAAGATTTGTAGTTGATGAGAATAAATTACCAGCTTTCGATGAACCAAAATTGGAAAACTTACGAAAGAAAACAAATGCTATATTTAAAGGGCCTCATATTGTCTTAAAACAAAGCGTAAAAGCAGGTGAAAAAGGACTTCGAGCAGCTTTGCTTAATAATTATGCTGTTTTTAAGCATTCATTGGTGGGCATTCATAGTCCTATCGCAGCAGATACAAACTTGCTAGGTCAATATTGCCTTTTTTTGAATAGCTGTATTCCAGCCTTTTTTGCTATGATGACTAGCCGAAGATGGCTGGTAGAACGTGATGAATTAGAAAAAAACGAAATTATGGCATTTCCAATGCCTGTTATTACTGATGATGTTGAGATTTCATACGAATACTTGAAAGAATTGGCTACTAATGAAAACTGGGAAGAAGAGCTAAATCAAAAAATTGAGTCCTTTTACGCTTTAACTGAAGAAGAATTCATCCTAATAGATGATGCCATTAACTATACCCTGGATTACTTCCGCCGAAAGCAGAATTCCCCGGCTGCCTTGCCAACCTATGACAAAAATCAAGGCGAACGTATCCTGACAGAATATGTAACCATAGCTCAAAAAACGCTGCAAAATTCATTTGGACAGCAATTTACCCCAATCCTTTTTCAGAGCCAAGCCACCTCACTCCGGGTTGTGGCGCTGAGATTGAGCGAAGGTACAGCCAATCAAAACCTTATCATCGAAGAATCCCGGAATGCCTTAAACCAGGCGTTGACCCGTGTAAATGACTATTTGCGAGAGCAGCGTTCCCCCAATCTCTTCATCCAACGAAATATGCGAGCTTACATTGGTAAAACTATCTACATCATAAAACCTGACCAGCGTCGCTACTGGATCAAATCAATGGCTTTACGCGATGCCGATGAAATCTATATAGACATTATGGAAGCCTGGAGTTCATAACCCTTGAGCCTGCGTCACTTTGCCCTTCACCGTCCCCGTCCCACAGATGATTTCTTGGAAATACTTGGCCCAGGCGGCATCAGAATTTTACTGGAATTGATGCGTGATGCCTACTTTGAACTTCGACAGAGAAATGTTATCACTCTCGATATGAGCGAAAATGACATTACGGAAGAATGGTCAATATTGGTGAAGCAAAAATGGCGTTCCAGCCAAGTCCCCTATTCAATAACCCCAAAAGATGAGAAGGAAGACAAAAGTCTAGCTAGTAAACGTGGTAAACCACCTTCTATAGATTTCTGTTTTCGGGGCGATTGGGACAAACAAGCATATTTTGGTGCAGAGTGTAAACTTATCGAAGCCGACAACACGACCTTGTGCCATCATTACATAACAAATGGAGTTGAAAGGTATTTGGTTGGAAAATACCATCCCAAATGTCCGCAAGGCACGATGGTTGGCTATGTTCGCCAAACAAGATGCGTTGACGTTGCTCAAGAAATACGCGTCCGTTTGCAATCTTTGGCCGGGAATCCGACTTTGGACAAAACAGATTGGCTGCTTCCGTTTGAAGAATACTACCGCTCATTTCATAAGCGCCAACCGGATAATTCCCCCTTCACTATTCATCACCTGCTTTTTCAATTTGATCCACCCTTTGAGTGACCTTAAAATTTTTCCGCAACCGTCTCCTTACGTCGTATTATCCTCCTAAAATCCCTCGAAGTGTGGTATAATAAAAGATACTCTTCCAAACATTTGTTCTACGCTTCAACCCACAAAATATAGCTACTACATTAGCAAATACCACAACATACAGTAGTAACTCGATGCGTAACCGGTGATTCCTTTCGCATCTGAAAGAGGCGCACGATGTCGTCAAATTTTTGTCACATGCACTGTCACAGCGAATATTCCCTGCTTGATGGATTAGGCCGCACCGCCGATCTGGCCAAAGAAGCGGCTCGATTGGGCCAGCCGGCGCTGGCGCTAACTGACCACGGCGTTATGCATGGCGCCATTGAATTTTTTCGTAACTGTAAAAAGAACAATGTCAAGCCGATTATCGGGGTGGAAGCCTACATGACTCCATATGGGCGCAGCATGCGTAGCAAAGACCCGCACAAAGACAAAGTGCGTCACCACCTGCTGCTGCTGGCCCAAAATATGACCGGCTACAAAAACCTGCTCAAGATTTGCAGCGACGCCCAACTGAACGGCTACTACTACAAACCCCGCATTGATGCCGATTACCTGGCCGCGCATGCCGCAGGTCTTATTTGCACCTCCGGCTGCATGGCCGCCGAAATTCCGTGGCTGCTCAATCCGGAGGATGGGCGCGTGCCACAGCCGAAAAAGGCGATGGAGCGCCTGCAATGGTACCTGGACGTGTTTGGCCCCGAGCGCTTTTTTATTGAATTGCAGGAACACAACATTCCTGCGCTGACCCAAATTAACAAAACCCTCTTTGAGTGGGGCCAAAAATATAATCTCGGGTTTCTGGTAACCAACGATGTCCACTACGTAACCGCAGAAGATGCCCAGGCCCACGACACCCTGCTGTGCGTGCAAACCAACTCGCTGATTCAGCAGAAAAAGCGAATGCGCCTGTCTGACCCCGGCTACTACCTGCGCAGCGAACAGGAGATGCGCGACCTTTTCCGCCCGTTGGCAGATTTGCCGGACAGCGCCTTTACAAACTCGCTGAAAATTGCCGGCATGTGCCAGGTGGATTTGGAAGACAAGGACTTCCACCTGCCGGATGTATTTGAAGTAGAGCCGAAACAAACCGCAAGCGACAATTCCGTTACAGTGAATGCGCCCACCACGGCCCAGGATTCGCCATTTGCAGATTCTCCGTGGATGTCCAAAATTCCGGCTGAATTTATTGGGAACAAAGATTACCCCGGCGCGTTGCGCTATCTCACCGAAAAGGGGCTGGTTGGGCGATACGGAGAAGAAGGCGCAGCCTCTGAAGTGGTGCAAGCCAGGATGGAACACGAGCTGAACATCATCACCCGCATGGGCTTTGCGGTCTATTACCTGATTGTGTGGGACTTGTGTGAATATGCCGTTTCTCAAAATATCTGGTGGAATGTGCGTGGCTCCGGGGCGGGTTCTATTGTGGCTTATGCCACCGGCATCACCTTGATTGACCCGCTGCGCCACAACCTTATTTTTGAGCGATTCCTTAATCCCGGCCGTATCTCTATGCCGGACTTTGATTTGGATTACCCCGACGACCAGCGCGAATTGATGATTGCCTACACCCGCCGCCGCTACGGCGACAAACGCGTGGCCCAGATTGTCTCGTTTGGACGAATGAAAGCCCGCGCCGCCATCCGTGATGTGGGCCGGGCCATGGACATCCCCCTGTCAGAAGTGGATGTCATTGCTAAAAATATTTCGGCCATTCCCGGCAAAGGAGCTACCATTGGCAACTCGCTTGACCCCGAACACGAATTTTACTCGGCGGGGCTAAAAGCGCAGTACGACACCACCGACCACGTGCGCAAGCTGGTTGAATATGCCCGTAATCTGGAAGGCGTGGCCCGCCACTCGTCGGTGCACGCGGCGGCGGTTATCATCACCGATAAAGATTTAACCGAGTATGTGCCGGTCATGCGGGCGCAAGGCTCGGTCATTACAGAATCTGTCACTCAGTTTGAATTCCCCATTTGCGAATCGATTGGCCTGCTCAAAGTTGATTTCCTCGGCCTGTCTACCCTGACGGTGATGCGCAAAGCCGCAGAACTCATCAAAAAACGGCACGGATTGTCCTTCAATCTGTCCAATATCCCTATGGACAGCCCCGACCTGTTTGAAAATTACCCCGATTTCCCGCCTCCCGAAAAGGCATTTGATTTGTTGTCGCGCGGCGATGTGACCGGCGTGTTTCAGGTTGAAGGGAGCGGTATGCGCCGCATGCTCACCGAAATGAAACCGACCCGTTACGAGCACGTGGTGGCCGCCATTTCGCTGTTTCGCCCCGGCCCCATGGAATACATTCCCACCTATATTGCCCGGCTGCACGGCAAAGAGGAGGTGGAATTTAAGCATCCCGCCCTGGAGCCGATTCTGGCCGAAACCTACGGCATCATCGTCTATCAGGAGCAGATTATCCGCATTGCGTCTGATCTGGCCGGGTACGCCCCCGGCGACGCCGACCAGATTCGTAAAGCGGTGGGCAAGAAAATAAAAGCGAAAATTGAAGAGCACCGCTCAAAATTTTTGGCCGGGGCCGTGGAAAACGGCATCCCCCAAAAGACCGCCGAAGCCATTTACGGGGACATTGAGTTTTTTGCCCGGTACGGCTTTAACAAAGCGCACGCCGCCGATTACGCGCTGGTCACTTGTCAAACCGCCTATCTTAAAGCCCACTATCCCATCGAATATATGACCGCGCTGCTGACGGTTGAGCGGGGCAACACGGACAAGGTGGGCATGCTGTTGGGCGAATGTCGCTCGATGGGCATTGAGGTGTTGCCGCCGCACATCAGCTACAGCGGCATTGAGTTTGAGATTCAAGACAGGGTCGGGCAAGGCCCGGCCATTCGCTTTAGTTTGGCGGCTATTAAAAATGTGGGCGAAGGGCCGGTAAAAGAGATTATGCAGGCCCGTGAGGAGGATGGCCCGTTTAAGGATGTTGACGATTTCTGCACCCGGGTTGACCTGCGCAAAGTGGGCCGCCGGGCGCTGGAAGCCATTATCAAAGTGGGCGGCCTGGATGACTTTGCCGGGCGAAATCTGCTGCTGGCCATTATCGACCGGCTGGTGAACCTGTCCAGCTCCACCCACAAAGCCAGCGCTGCCGGACAAATGAGCATGTTCGAGCTGGGCGGCTTTGATGCCCCGCAATTGGGGTCGGTGATGCACCCCCCCCCCGATGACCTGGCAGAGATTTCGCAGCGCGAATTGTTGGCCTGGGAAAAGGAACTGGCCGGAACTTACCTGTCAAACCATCCCATTCAAAGATTTATGCCGCAAATTAAAGCCGCCAAAACCACCCTGCTGGGCGAACTGAGCGACGAGATGAACGGGCAGCAAGTAACGGTGGCCGGAATGATAAATTTTGTGCGGCCGCATCAAACCAAAAAAGGCAAGGCCATGGCCTTTGTGGAAATTGAAGATTTACAAAGTACCTGCGAAATTGTGGTTTTCCCCCGGCCCTACGAAGCCCACAAAGTAATTTTAAGCAGCGGTAACCTGATTGTGGTTAAAGGCAAAGTGGATGCGCCCGATAGTCGCCCGGCCAAAGTTCTGGCCGACACCATCAGCACCGAGATTACTGTGTACGGGGCCATTGGCGAAACGATTACCCCGTACAAAACAGCGCCGCCTCCCCCCCCGCCGGCGCCGCCAATGCCTCTGTTTGAGGCTGCATCGCCCCCCCCGAAAGCGCAACCTGCGTCTGCTCCGGCTAATGGCGCAAACGGCGCCAATGGAAAAAATGGACATGCCCCGGCGCCGTCTGCTTTGCCTGAGCCGGAGACAACCGAAGCGGCCGCGGCTGTTCCTGCTTCCCCGTCACCGCATTTGGCCCCTGCACCTAAACCAGAGTCACAACCGGCCCCCGCGCCGCCACCAACGGGTGATGGCCATCAATTGCATATTACCATCCCTCGCACCGGCAATTTGAGCGCAGATAAACATCGCTTGCGGCAGGTATTCAACCTGCTTACAGAAACGCCGGGCAACGATATGTTTTTTATTTACATCTCTAACGGCAGTAAGCCGGTGCGCATAGATTTTCCCAATCACTCTACGCAGTATACCGCCAAACTTCAGCAAAATCTGGTGATGGTGCTGGGCGCCAAATCGGTTCGCGTGGCGTAGACAGATTGACAGATTTTGCCGATTGGCCTATACTTCGGGCGGTAGTAATCAATATAATTGGATTTCTCACCGGGACGCGAGGTTGCACAGTTTCTGCAAATTGAATGTTCAATAATTGCCCACAATGAAGGTGGGGAAGCTTCGTAACAGATGCTCTTCCCCACCTTTTTTAGTATAAAAATAAGGGGGGAGAGGTCTACATTTTAAGGCGGCTCTCCCTTTTTTTATAATAATCTATGACGCCCCTGAAAACAGGGTAAAAATCAAACCGCAGAGGGCGCAAAGAACGCAGAGAAAATAAGGGTTGAGGCTAAAAATTTGAGCCATTGGATGGCTTACACAATGTTTTTGGCGTTTTTTTCAAAAATCTTTAAAACTTTGCGTTCTCTGCGCCTTTGCAGTGAAATCCCTGCTTTTTTCAGTAGAGTCAATCTATCACTAAAACGGAGTGTTTATTATGGCAAACATCAAAAAGAAAAAAGGAACCATCGCTATTTTGACCGGCGGGGGTGACGTGCCTGGCCTCAACCCGGCCATCCGCGCGGTTACCATTCGCGCCCTGCGTGAAGGGTACCAGGTTATTGGCCTTCGGCGCGGTTGGGCCGGTATTATGAGCATTATTCGGGATAAAAAGGTAGATAACAGCGAAAATTTTCTCTATCTTACCGAAGAGATTGTCAATCGGGCCGGCCGTACCGGCGGTACATTCCTCCACTCCTCGCGCACTAAAGCCAGCCGCGTACCAAAAGAATTTGTGCCGGAACATCTGCGAGACAAATACACTGAAGACATCAACGACCTTACCCCGGAGATTCTTGAAAACCTGGCCTGGCTGGGCGTGGATTACCTCATCCCCATTGGTGGCGACGATACGCTGAGCTACGGGGTACACCTGTACAAACAAGGCTTTAACGTGGTGGCCATTCCAAAAACAATGGACAACGACGTACCCGGAACCGACTACTGCATAGGTTTTAGCACCTGCGTTAGCCGCACTATTCAACTGACCAACATTGTCCGCACCTCTGCCGGTTCTCACGAGCGTTTTTTGGTGCTGGAGGTATTTGGTCGCTATGCCGGATATACCGCCATGCTGCCCACTATGGCCGGCGCCGCCAACCGCTGCGTTATCCCGGAACATAAATTTGATATTGAGCAACTGGCCGACCTGATGGTTTACGATCGCAACAAAAACCCCAGCAAATATTCGATTGTGCTGGTTTCTGAAGGGGCCATGTTTGATGGCGGGGAATTGGTCTTTAGAGAAGGTGAAAGAGCCGATATGTTCGGACACAAAAAACTGGGGGGCATCGGCGACCTGATTTCAGCCGAATTGAGAGAACTTTCGCCCAAATTCAACAACGGCAAGCGCATCAATACTATCAATCAGCGGTTGGGTTACATGGTCCGGGGTGGCGACCCCGACGCGATCGACTCAATTGTGCCGATGGCCTACGGCAATCTGGCTCTGGATTTGATCCTGCATGGCATCCACGGCCGGTTGGTTGTGTTGAAAAATGGCCGGTACGACAACGTGCCCATTGATGTTGTGACCAGTACCAAAAAAGTTGTTGATGTTGCCAAACATTACAACGTAGAACGTTTGCGCCCTCATTACAAGAGCTTTGAAATGAAGCCGCTCTTTATTATGACCAGCGAGATGGAATAAGCTTCTAAACGTATTCTCTCCAAAAAGTAGGGGGAGCGGGGCCTGAGCTTGTCGAAGGCCGTTGGTTTCGACAAGCGTTCGACTGAGCTCACGCCGAAGTCTCAACCAACTTTACCCTTACTTTTGGAGAGGATACAAATATACTTTAATTTACCTGATAACTTTTGCGGTATTGCCTGATTTTACTAATTTTTTATTTTTTCGTGTTAATTCGTGCAACCCGTGGCAAATTCTTTACTTTGATCCTGCGAAATCCTGTAGAACCACAATTTTTAGAAGATTTTGTAACGGATGAAAAAGGAGCTGAACAATGAAAATTGGTATTTTAACGGGAGGTGGTGATGTTCCGGGACTTAACCCGTGCATTAAAGCAGTTGTAAACCGGGCTATTGATGGAGGGCACACCGTACTGGGAATACGCCGGGGGTGGGGGGGGCTGTTAAACTATAACCCTGATGACGAAAGCAGCGCGGAAAAATGGTTGGTCCCTCTGGACAAACAAGCTGTTCGTACGGTTGACCGCACGGGGGGCACGTTTCTGCACACCTCCCGAACCAAGCCATCCAAGGTTACGGCAGCGGGTATTCCCGAATTTTTGCGTGAACCCGACTGGCATCCTGATCTGAATGACGTGAGGGATTTTACGCCACACGTTATGAGAAATATAGAACATTTGGGAATTGATGCCCTGATACCCATAGGCGGCGACGATACCCTGAGCTACGCGCATCGACTGTACACAGAAAATATTCCCATTGTGGCCATTCCCAAAACCATGGATAACGACGTTTACGGCACCGACTACTGCATTGGTTTTTCCACCGCCATTACCCGCAGCATCAATTTTATTCACAATTTGCGAACCTCTATCGGCTCTCACGAACGCATTGGCATCATTGAGCTTTTTGGCCGAAACTCCGGTGAGACATCGCTCATTTCCGCTTACCTGGCAGACGTAGAGCGAGCCGTTATTTCAGAGGTGCCATTTGATCCCGAAAAGCTGGCAACGTTGTTAATGGAAGACAAAAAAAGTAATCCCAGTAATTACGCAATTATGACCATTTCAGAAGGCGCCACCATGATTGGCGGAAAAATAATTGAATACGGCCAATCGGATGCCTATGGTCACAAAAAACTGGGAGGAATTGGGGCCATCACCGGTGATGCCTTAAAAAGGATTACCGGGGAAAATATAATTTACCAGCAGGTGGCTTATCTTATGCGTTCCGGCGGGCCGGATTCAATTGACCTGATGGTTGGCTTTAATTTTGCCAACATGGCTATGGACTTAATTACAGAGGAAAAATTTGGACAAATGGTGGCTTTGTGCGATGGCAAATATACCAATGTGTCGGCCGGCATCCTTTCAGAGGGTATTAAACGGGTTGATGTTGATGAATTGTACGATGTGGATGCGTATCGCCCCAAAGTTCGTCACGTTAACCAAAAACCGATGTTTCTCTACTAAATTTGCCGCGGAAAATATTTTTACAAATTGTCATTATACCAGCCCCAAAAACGGCACAAGCCGTTTTTGGGGCTGGTTTTATCTACCGCTAAATTGTGAACCGCACCCCAAAAAGTACCAGCTTTTATCTTGACTCGCCCCTGACGGCATGTTAAACTTGAAATGCTTAACAAATCGGCTCACTAATAAATTATCCGCAATAGCCTTTTAGTCCTCAACTATGAAAACGGCTGGTTCTTTAAGAAACAATACATCAGAAAAAGCTGCTAAAATCATTGTTCTTTCATTGATTATTATTGCAGTTGTTTATAACCTGTTGGCACCTGTTTTTACCCAACGATGGATACAAGCCCCTTTTATTGGGAGCTTGTTCTACCCCCGTCTGGTTGCTTCAAACACGTTTGATCCCCAATGGCAAGGTCCCCGGCAGGGCATACAAACCGGCGACCAGTTACTGTCTGTTGATGACGCCCCGGTCTACTCCGGGAGAACGTTATTTTTGGCATTGCAGAACAGGCGCATTGGCGACACCGTGTTGCTAACCCTGAAAACTCCCGACCTTCAACAGAAAAATCTTTCCCTTGCACTGGCATCATTTTCTAAGCGGGATTTACTTGTAAATTTTTGGGTTCCCTACATTATTGGCCTGATTTATCTGGTTTTAGGGCTGGTTGTTTATCGCCTTAGGGGAATAGACCGCGCAAGCAACGTGTTTATTACATTTTGTGCGTATGTGTCATTGTTAACCAGCGGCCTTTTCGACCAGCAAACATTTCATTTTCTGGTTCCGGTATGGGCCTTGGCCTTTCCTCTTGCAGGCGCATCATTGTTACATCTGGCGTTTGTTTTTCCCACGCAAACGCGCCTGGCCCGCCGGTTTCCCTGGTTACGATTAATCCCCTATGTTGTGGCCATAATTCTTGGGTTGGCCAATATTTATAGCTTCTATCTGGCTCCCGACCCCCGATCGTATTTGAATGTGCGCATCTGGAATTTTGCCCTGATTGGCCTGGCAATCCCTATATTTTTGATATTGCAACTGAACACCAGAATTTCCACATTGTCATCAATGTTGCATCGTCAAACCATGACCGTCTTTTGGGGGGGGATTATTGCATTTGGCCCGGCAGCCGTTTGGGCAGGGGCCAACGTGTTGGGCTTTGATATCCCCTTTAATCCAATTACGCTGACCGTTGTCATCATTCCGTTTATCGTGTTCCCTATTACCGTAGCCTACGCTATGCTCCGGTACCGCTTGTTAGACCTGGACATTGTGTTTAACAAGGGAGTAGTATACGTTCTTCTTACCGTGATGGTTACCGTTGCCTATTTCCTGGTGGTTAGTCTATTGGGGCATCTACTGAATGATACTTTCCTTTTCAGAAATCCCATTGTCCTGGCCATGTTTGTTATCTTTTTGGTGCTTACGCTGGAGCCTCTTAAGCAGATGTTGCAAAAAGTAGTCAATCGAATTTTTTTGCGGGAGACGCTTGACTACCAGCAACTTTTACAGCGATACGGCCGCTCCCTCATTTCAACGCCCCTCAGCAGCGATAGAATCCTGGAAATGATGGCGTTACAGGCCGATGAAGCGCTGACCCTTGAAGATACCATGGTTTTCTTGCGAGACTCCACCACAGGCGCCTTTATCATTCGGTATGCGCAACACACCAACGGCATCCAAAATATTGAGGTTCGATTTGGCCTTAGCGACGATTTAGCCCAGTGGCTGGCCGATACAAATAACATTTTGCAGTTGAATGCTACCGGAAGCGCACCGGCAAACGTGAGAATTTCCCGTGAGGAATTGGCCCGGCTAAATATGCTGAATATTATGCTTTGTGTCCCTTTACTGTGTTCCGAGCGATTGCTCGGCTGGTTGGCTTTGGGGCTGAAAAAATCCGGGCAGCCGTTTGGCAGCGATGATTTAACCTTTTTATCTACGCTGGCCAGCCAAACAACCATTGCCCTTGAAAATGCTCAACTGTTAGAAGAAGCTAACCGTCGCGCAGCAGAATTGGAAACGCTGCAAAAAATATCGGTTGATATTCAAGCCCAGACCAACCCCGATGACTTACTGGCCCGTGTGGTTGAGCAAGCAGCCCTGTTACTTAACGCCGAGGGCGGGCTGGTATTTATGTTAGCCCCCAACAATAAAACCCTGAACGTGGTTGTAAGCCACAATCTGGATAAAAACTATTGCGGCTATACTCTGGATGCGCCCACAGATATTGCCGGACGTGTTACCCTGCTGGGCGAGCCTGTGGTGGTAGACAACTATCATAATTTTTCCAACCGGTCAGAAAAATTTAAAGACGCCAAATTTGGATCCGTGCTGGGCGTGCCGTTGCATCAGGGTAAAAAAGTGCAGGGGGTGCTGTATCTTATTCACCGTCCGCGGGGACTCAGGTTTAGCGAAAGCGATACCGCCCTGATGGAACTGTTTGCCACGCAGGCCGGCATCGCGCTGCAGCAATCACGCCTGCTTCAAAAGGCGCAACATGCTGCGCACCAGCTAACCATCCTCAGCGAAGTCAGTATGGCCATTAGCTCAACGCTTAACCTGGATACGGCCCTGGAGCGCGTTATGGACCGCGCCGTAGAAATTTTAAATGCCGAAGCCGGGTCATTGTTGTTAATGGACCAGCATGGCAAAAATCTTACGTTTGAAGTGGTATTAGGGCCAACCGGCAAAGAACTGCGCGGCATGAGCACCCCCGTTGGCAAAGGTATTGTGGGCGCGGTAGCCCAATCCTGCGATCCGCTCATTATTAATGATGTTTCCGCCGATTCCCGCTGGAATGTGGCCTTTGATGAAGCCACGGAATTTATTACCAAAGACCTGCTCTGTGTGCCAATGATTACCCACAACCGTGTTGTCGGCGTAATTGAAGTCATTAACAAACAGGATGGCTCGGGTTTTACCGTGGAAGAAAGCAACCTGTTGATGTCTTTTGGGGCGCAAGCCGCCATTGCTATTGAAAACGCCCAGATATTCACCCGTGTTGATCAAGAATTGGCGGAGCGCGTGCAAGAGTTGCAAATGCTGCAAATGTTTGATCAGGAGTTGCAAGTATCGCTCAAACTGCAACGGGTGCTGGATGTAACCCTGACGCATACCATGGACGCTCTGGGGCTGTCAATGGGCTTGATGGGCGTAACCAGAGAAACCGGGGAAGACACAGAAGCCGGTCTCTACTTGTATACCCAGCGCGGAATGCCAATGGAGATGGGGCGTTACAAGATTGACCCGTGGCCGCTAACCAAAGGGGTAATGGGGCGCGTGGTGCGTACCGGTCAAGCCGAACTGATTAATGACCTGTCAAAAGCCAGAGATTACATTCCCAAGACCCACCGCACCCGATCATTAATGGTGGTGCCAATTAAGCGGGAAGATGTTGTGATTGGGGTTCTCAATTTAGAAAGCACCGACCCCGACTACTTTACAGAAGATGATCTTTTGTTTATCACCATTTTGGTTAATCAAGCCTCAATTGCTATTGATAACGCCCGCCTGTTTGATCAGGTTACCGATGCAAACCAGGCAAAATCAGAGTTTATGAGTACTGCCTCTCACGAGCTGAAAATTCCAATGACCAGCATCAAAGGGTATGCCAAACTGCTGGAAATGGGGGCCGCCGGTTCGCTGACGGACAAACAGGGAGATTTTCTCAATGTAATCTCTAACAATGTTGATCGTATGGACCGTCTGGTGGGCGACCTGCTGGATGTCAGCCGAATTGAAGCCGGCCGGATTCGTCTGGAAATTGAAGACGTTCAGATGAAAGATGTAATTAGTGACGTTATTGAATCTGTAAATACCCAGATTGAAAAGAAAAATTTACACCTTACCCTGTCCGTAGCCGATAATCTGCCGGAAATTCGGGCCGACTACGGGCGTATGGTTCAAATTGTAACCAATCTGGTGAGCAATGCTTACAAATATACCCCGGAAGGCGGCGATATTACCGTGTTGGCTAATGCAAACAACAGCAACCTGGAAGGCATTGCCGTAACCGTAAAAGATACCGGGTACGGAATTTCAGATGAAGACCAGGCCCAACTCTTTACCAATTTCTTTCGCTCCGGTGACCAGAATATTAGAAACGAGCCTGGTACCGGGTTGGGATTATCTATTACCAAAAAAATGGTGGAAAATCACGGGGGAGAATTCTCGTTTGAGAGTGAATTAGGGAAAGGCTCAGCCTTTACTTTTACCATGCCGCTCAAGTGCAAAATACCGCCGGGAGTAGAAGTTACTGAGCGCTAATTTAATTGAGAAGCGGCTCCAACGCGGAGCCGCTTTTTTATTTGGGGCCGGCTCTATAGTATTACCCTGCAAAATTTGCGTTACGCTTTGCGGCAAGAATCATTTGTTAATTATTCATTGCTAATTTGCGGCTTGCCGCGCTATGGTGTTGCTTGTTTGCAGCAGTCAATCTTGGCCCGTAAAACGGTTTCTGCCTGGTGGGCATACTCGCGGGCAATAAATAGATGGTCCCGGTAGTAGCCGCAAACCGCGCCCAAAGGAATGCCCTGGCCGGCAAGTATGCCGGTAATCTCAGCCAGAAAGCCCACTACCTGCCAATCCATGACCACGCTAAATGAAAATATTCGCAGGGGGCCTTCAATGTTTGCCTTGGGGTAGCCGCCGCAAATGGAATCCCAATCAGCAGAATGGAGCAGCACGGTCAGTACATCTGCTTCGCAGGTGTACTGAAAAAAGGTGTCGCTGAGTTTGGTTAAATCCGTTTCAAGTTTGGCGCGCTTATCTGGAGAAATCCCCACCAGAACATACTCGCCGGAACGAATGTCTAATTCGGTGGAGGCCAGGATTGTTTCAATAGAGGGCGTGCCGCTAATTGTTTGTGTTGTCATTACAGCGTTGCTCCCGTTCAAATTCCAGTTTACCCAAGGTGATCGCTTTTTGTTGCAAAGCTGCCAGCTTGCACTCTATTTTTTCCGGGTCAACCCATATTGCAGAGAGTACTTCGTAAGCTGCTTTGGCTTGTCCAATATGCGCCAACGAGCTGGACAAACCGCGTGCCCGGCAATAATACGCCAACCCTAAACCGGGCGGTGTCGTAACATTTTTTTCAAGCCCTTGAGGGTCGCAGAATAGAATTTTTTCAATTTGAACCGGCAGATTCAACTCTTCTTCCAATTCCCGCTGGATGGTGCGCGCCGGGGCCTCGGCGCGTTCCACCCAGCCTCCCGGAAGCCCCCAGGGGTAATCGGGGCGAAATACGTGGTGGACCAGCAGCACCTGGCCCTGGTCATTAAAAATGGCGCCTACAACGCCAACATTGTTTTGGGGGGCAAACAAGCACACGGCCAAAGATAAACCCCAGCGCAGTGGCGGAAATTTTTGCAATCCAGTGGCTAAACCTTGTTTTATATTCATTATGACAACGGTACGCATCAAAAATTGGAATAAAGCTTGAGAATTGACCAGATTAGGAATACAATATTAATGAAGGGCATTATAACACAGATAAACTAAACTTCTATAAAAGTGAAAACGCAGCCACTCGAAAAATCAACAGGCCTAAATTCCTAGAGAAATCTTAAGGGTTTATGTTATAATCGATATACATAGCGCGGTCAAACCGCAACCCAGTTTTTGACTCACAGATGGAATAAAACACGGATAAATAAAAATAATTAAAATCCGCGTTCCCTTGTATC
>CAYWSS010000047.1:0-15514 GCA_964460505.1 uncultured Caldilineaceae bacterium
CCTGGGCGCATCGGACATTTTTACCCAGGCCTCTGTTCTAACCATGTACGACCCTGACCGTTCGCAGGTGGTTATTAACCATGGCAGCGCGTCTGATTGGGACAAATTTACCGCTGCGCTCTCATCTACGTTAGATAACCTTGACAATGGAGCGGGACTGCGAATTTTGTCCGAAACGGTCACATCACCCACGTTGGCCCAACAAATGCAGAATTTGCTGACCAAATATCCCGGCGCAAAATGGCACCAATACGAACCATTTGGCCGCGACAACGCCCGAGCCGGGGCGCAGTTGGCTTTTGGTGAAGCCGTAGATGCCCAATACCACCTGGACAAAGCCAAAGTCATCCTCTCGCTCGACTCAGATTTTATGATTACCGGCCCCGGCGCGGTACGCTATGCCCGCGATTTTGTAAATAGCCGTCAGATAACGGGCAAGGCGTCAGCCACCGCTGCCGGACACGGCGAGCAGGCAGAGGCAGAAGATGGTCACGATGAACCCGGTAGTAATGAACGTAGCGGGGTAAGTTACGCCATTGACGGCAAAATAGAAATGAACCGGCTCTACGCGGTGGAAAGTTCTCCCACCGGCACCGGCAGCCTGGCCGACCATCGCCTGCCGCTGAAAGCCGCCGAAATTGAAGAATTTGCCCGGGCCCTGGCTGCCAGGCTGGGGGTTTTGGTGGATGGCGGAAACGATGGTGGTCACGGCGAATGGCTTGAGGCGCTGGTTGAAGACCTGACCGCGCACGGCAGTGCCGGCCTGGTCATCCCCGGCGAATTCCAATCGGCCACGGTTCATGCGTTGGCTCACGCCATCAACCAGGCTTTAGGAAGCGTTGATACCACCGTTACCTACACCTCATCCGTGGAAATCAATCCGGTCAATCAAATTGAATCGCTGGGCGAACTGGTTGAGGAAATGAAAGCCGGCCGCGTGAAAACGCTGGTTATTATTGACAGTAACCCGGTTTTTACCGCCCCGGTAGACTACCAGTTTGACGCACTCCTGCCAAATGTGCCGTTCAGCGTTCATCTTGGGTTGTACGAAGATGAAACCGCCAAACAATGCACCTGGCACATCCCCGGTACCCACTTCCTTGAAAATTGGAGCGATGCCCGCGCCTACAACGGGTTAGTGACCATCATCCAGCCGCTTATCGAGCCGCTGTATGGCGGAAAATCGATACACGAGCTGGTAGCCGCCCTGCTGGGCGAGCCGGACAGCAACGGGCACGAAATTGTCCGTGGCTTCTGGGAAAGCCAGGGGTTGGCCGATAACTTTGACAAATTCTGGCAAACTTCGTTGCACGACGGCTTTGTTGAAGGAACTGCACTCCCGGAAAAATCGGTGTCCGCGTCCGTATCTTCATTGCCCGCCGCCGCCCCCACAGCCGGCCTGGAGGTAATTTTTCGCCCAGACCCAACAGTTTGGGATGGCCGTTTTGCCAACAACGGCTGGCTGCAAGAGGTGCCCAAAACTCTGAGCAAAATAACGTGGGATAATGTCGCCCTGGTCAGCCCGTCGACCGCCGAAAAATATAAGCTCGCCACCGAAGATGTGGTCAATTTAAGCTTCAACGGGCGCAAAGTACAGGCCCCGGTTTGGATTATGCCCGGCCACGCTCAAGATTCCATTACGGTGTTGGTGGGCTATGGCCGCCGTAAAGCCGGTCGCGTTGGCACCGGACTGGGCACCGATACGTACGGTCTGCGCGCTTCCGATGCGCCCTGGTTTGGCTCGGGCCTTGAGCTGCAAAAAACCGGCCAAACTTACACCCTGGCCAGCACCCAAATGCACCACAACATGAATGGGCGCAACCTGGTTAGAACCGGTACGGTGGAAGAATTTACGCATGACCCCGGGTTTGTTCATGAGATGGATTATTTTGAGCCAATGTCGTTATACGAGGAACATTCGTACCGGGGCTACGCCTGGGGAATGACGGTTGATGTGGGGGCCTGTACTGCCTGTAATGCCTGTATGATGGCCTGCAACGTGGAAAACAATGTTCCTGTTGTTGGTAAAGACCAGATAGAAGCCAGGCGTGAGCTGCACTGGATTCGGATTGACCGCTACTTCGAAGGAGACCTGGACAATCCTGATATGTACCACCAGCCGGTTATGTGCCAGCACTGCGAAGGGGCGCCGTGTGAAGTAGTTTGTCCGGTAGCAGCTACTACCCACAGCCGCGAAGGTCTGAACGAAACAACATACAACCGTTGCGTTGGCACGCGATATTGCGAAAACAACTGCCCCTTTAAGGTCAGGCGATTTAATTTCCTTCAATATGCCGACACCGAATCCCTCAGCTTGAAAATAGGGCGGAACCCGGATGTCACGGTACGTTCCAGAGGTGTGGTAGAGAAATGCAGCTTCTGCATCCAACGAATCAATGCGGCCAGAATTGACGCTAAGAAGGAAGATCGAGAGATTAGGGACGGAGAAATACAGACTGCCTGTCAGGCGGCGTGTCCAACCGGGGCCATTGTTTTTGGCAACATCCAAGATCCCGAAAGTCATGTTTCTAAACTTAAGGCTGAACCCCATAATTACGAACTGTTGGGGTCGTTGAACCTGCAGGCCCGGACAACCTATTTGGCCCGAATAACTAACCCCAACCCTAAGCTTGAGGAGGTGTAAGGTCATGCAATCTGTCAGTAAATCGGCGCATCTCAAATTAGATGTCCCTGTTCTTGAGCCGGGACATACCTATAAAACGGTGGATGATCAGGTAAACGAGGTTATCCTGACCAAAGGAACTCCCAAGGGGTGGATTTTTGGATTTGCCATCGCATTCCTTATTATGATGATGATGTTGTACTCCCTGACCATATTGTTTGCCTACGGTACCGGTGTGTGGGGGGTTAATATGCCGGTTGCCTGGGGCTTTGCCATTGTAAACTTTATCTGGTGGATTGGTATTGGTCACGCCGGAACCCTGATTTCGGCCATTCTGCTGCTTTTCCGGCAGGAATGGCGCACCTCTATCAACCGTTTTGCCGAGGCAATGACCCTGTTTGCGGTGGCTTGTGCGGGCATGTTTCCCATTATTCACACCGGTCGGCCCTGGCTGGCCTACTGGTTGTTTCCGTACCCCAATACTATGGCAATCTGGCCTCAGTTTCGCAGCCCGTTGGTCTGGGACGTGTTTGCCATCAGTACGTATGCCACAGTTTCGTTGATGTTCTGGTACGTAGGGCTTATCCCCGATCTGGCTACGCTGCGCGATAAGTCTAATAACTACTTTGGCAGAATTGTTTACGGCACTTTTGCGCTGGGCTGGCGCGGCGCGTCACGCCACTGGAATCGATACAATCGAACTTACCTGCTGCTGGCCGCCCTGGCCACACCGTTAGTGGTATCTGTGCATAGTGTGGTTAGTCTTGACTTTGCCGCGAGTATTATGCCCGGGTGGCACGTGACTATGTTCCCGCCCTACTTTGTGGCCGGGGCTGTGTTCTCCGGTTTTGCAATGGTGGTTACGCTGTCTATTCCTATCCGCAAGTTTTACCACATGGAAGACTTCATTACCATGCACCACCTGGATAATATGGCCAAGATTATGCTAACCACCGGGTTAATTGTTTTCTACGGTTATATAATGGAGCTTTTCTTTGCCTGGTACAGCGCCAATGAATTTGAACAACATATGATGCTCAACCGGGTAACAGGTTATTACGCGCCTTTCTACTGGGCCCTTATTTTCTGTAACGGTTTAGTCACCCAGTTACTTTGGTTTAAGAAAGTCCGTTCAAATCTGGCGGCTCTCTTTGTCGTTGCCATTATCATTAATATTGGGATGTGGCTTGAGCGCTTTGTTATTGTTATCACCAGTTTAACCCAGGATTTCATACCCGCATCCTGGGGGAACTTCCACGCCACCTTTTGGGACTGGTCGCTATACATCGGGACAATAGGTTTCTTCCTGGCCCTGCTGTTTATCTTCCTGCGGATACTCCCGATGATCAGCGTGTTTGAAATGAAAGAGTTAATTCACCACCTGAAACATGAAGAGGGAGGGCACTAAAATGAGCGATATTCCTATTTCTGTTTATGGTTTGGTAGCCAGATTTGACAACCCGGAAGCCATTGTTGAGGCCACCCAAAAAGCCCACGATCAAGGTTACCGGAAGATGGAAGCCTACACCCCGTTTCCTGTTACGGAAATCACTGAAATCCTTGGGTTTGAAACCAAATTGCAATATATTGTGTTGCTTGGTGGAATTTTTGGCGCTTTAGCCGGTTTTGGCCTGCAATATTACGTTTCTGTCATTTCGTACCCATTGATTATCGGGGGGCGACCCTTTAACAGCCTGCCTTCGTTTATTACCGTTATCTTTGAACTCACTGTTTTAATTGCGGCCTTTGTTGCCGTATTTGGAATGTTGGGCTTAAATGGGTTGCCCCGGCATCACCATCCGGTGTTTAATGCCAAAGATTTCACCACCGCATCGCGGGATCGCTTCTTTCTATGTATAGAAGCCGAAGATCCCCGGTTTGATCCGGATAAAACAAAACAGTTTTTGCAAGAGCTAAACCCGGAAGACGTGTCTGAAGTCAACAACTAATGCCACATCTTGAGTCGGATGACTTTTTTGATGGAGTTTGTTATGCACTGTTCAATATTTAAATCAAAGTATCTAAAATCGGTGGGAAGCCTGTGCGCGTTGGTCTGTCTGGCCATAATTTTATCGGGCTGCGATATGAACATGCGCGACCAGCCGCTCTACCGGCCTCTTAGAGCCAGCAAATTCTTTGAGGATGGGCGGGCATCCCGTCCGCGGATAGAAGATACGGTCGCCCGAGGCCACCTGCAAACCGACGAACACCTCTATACCGGCCTGGTTGACGGCAGCTTTGCCAAAGAGTATCCATTTTCTATTGATGAGGAAATGTTGAAGCGAGGCCAGCAGCGTTACAATATTTTCTGCGCCCCGTGCCATGACAGGGTAGGCACCGGCAACGGAATGGTTGTGCAGCGTGGTTTCCGGCAGCCCTCCTCTTTCCATGTTGAGCGGCTTCGCGAAGTCGCTCCGGGTTATTATTACAGTGCTATTACTAATGGGTTTGGGACCATGCCCAGCTACGCCAGCCGTATTTCGGTAGAAGACCGGTGGCTGATAGCGGCCTACATCCAAACCTTACAGTTAAGCCAGCATGCTACTCTGGCAGATGTGCCGTCATACGAAGTTAAGAATTTGAAATAACAGGGTGAGGGATAAATAATGACGTTTTTGGATCAATTTTTTCAATCCTATCTAATTGCCTACATTTTTGTAATACAAATTGCCCTGGGGTGCCTGATTATTCTGATGGTTCACCATATTGCCGGAGGCAAGTGGGGGGCAATAATTCAGCGTATCCTGGAAGCCGGGGCCATGACCCTGCCCCTGCTGGCCCTGCTCTTTATCCCCATCATTTTGGGTATGCACAGTTTGTATGAATGGACTCATACCGGAGTCGTGGCGCGCGATGCCATCCTTCAGCAGAAAACTCCTTACTTGAACGCGCCGTTTTTTATTGTAAGAGCCATTATCTATTTTGTCGTTTGGATTGGGCTGGCCTACTTTTTACGCAGGTGGTCACTATCGCTGGATAAAGAAGTTGATGAGAATGTGGCCGCCCGCTTCCGTAAGCTCAGCGCCCCCGGTATGTTGCTCCTGGGGGTAACCATTACCTTTGCTTCGGTTGACTGGATGATGTCGCTTGAACCGCACTGGTTTTCATCAATCTACGGGATGAAGTTTGGGGTGGGGGCGTTTACCTCGGCTATGGCCTTTGCCATTATTGTATTATTGCCCAAAATAAACGACAAGCCATACAAAGGCATTATCACCCAGCAAAACATAACCGACCTGGGTAACTTTTTGCTGGCAGCGGTGATGCTGTGGGCCTACATTGCCTTCTCTCAATATCTGATTATTTGGTCCGGCAACCTGCCGGAAGAAATTCCCTGGTACGAAAGCCGCGCCAAGACCAGTTGGCAGTGGATTGCTTTGACCCTTATTTTTATCCACTTCTTTTTACCGTTCTTCTTTCTCCTGGCCCGTGGCACAAAACGCACCCCCAAACTGCTGCACTCCATTGCCATGCTGGTATTAGGAATGCGCGCAGTTGATATTTTCTGGCTGATTAAACCCGCTTTTTACAAAGAGGGATTTCATCTGTCTATGACAGACATCACAGTGATATTAATAATGGCGATAATTTGGTTTGCTGTGTTCAAACGGAATTTAAGCGGTAAACCGCTATTACCGCTGTACGATGAGCGTTTGGAAGAATCAGCGCACCATGGAAATCGGGAGGTTGCAAGCCATGCCCACTAATGCAAGTTACGAAACATCTGGCTCCGGTTATGCCCGCACGTTGATATTTGCCGGTATTTTGCTGGTAGCGATTCTAATATTGGCCCTGGCATCAGGCATGCTCACCGGCTACCTGCCCGGCCAAAACGTGGCCGCGCTTCCCACAGATTCTTTACTGCAACCCGCCTTGCAAGCTGATCCCAGAATTGATATAGAGGAGATGCGTAAGGCAGAAGAGGCTATCTTAACCAGCTATGGCTGGGTTGATGAAGCAGAAGAGATTGTCAGAATTCCAATTGACCGCGCCATTGAAATAACTGCCAAACAAGGGTTACCGGCCAGAAACCAGTAGACAAGAATTCAGTATCTGGTCATTCTCTCACCAACCCACTATCTCATTGACCATCCGCCACTTTCTGACTACTGACTATTACATTCAATAGGGTAAGAATATGTTCGATTCACTATTTCCAGAACAAGCCTCAACAATTTCACAACAGGTAAACCTCTTTACCACGCTGCTTTTTATAGTGAGCCTGCTTTTTGTGGTGCTTGTTTTTACCTCGCTCATTCGCACGGCAATTGTATACCGGCGCGACTCAGAAACCCGCGCCACCGGAACCCCCTCCCGGCCCGGGAAAATTAGCCGGGGCATGTGGCTGGTGGTGGCCGCCGTTATTTTGGCGGGGCTGTTAAACATGTTCGATACATTGTTTCCGGAACAAGCTTCGGCCCTGTTTATTGCGGTTGTGTTTGTTGTCGGTTTGCTATTTGTAATGCTTGTCCTTTTCCTGATCACTAAAAATTGGCAGGGGCCTGGTTCCAACGCTTCCTCCGAGCCTGAAAAGAGAGACAAGACCCGGTTACTTTGGGTGGCTGTCGTTTTTGGGATTCTGGTATCTGTCTTTGGCTGGTCAACGGAAATTTACCTCTCTGCGGCCAACCCCCCCGAAGAAGAGGTGCTTGATATTGCCGTGGTAGGCAAACGCTGGCTGTGGAAATTTCAACACCACCCCGATGGGCAGCGCGAAATCAACGAACTCCACATTCCCGTTGACCACCCTGTAAAATTAACTATGACCTCACATGATGTGTTGCACAGCCTGTACATCCCGGCGTTTAAAGTTCAGCAAACAATAGTGCCCGGTGGATACACCACGGTCTGGTTTGAAGTTACCCAACCCGGCCAATACCGGCTGCTTAGCGCCAAATACAGCGGCACCGGTTTTAGCAAAATGAAGGGGCAGGTTATTGCCATGGAGCCGGAAGACTACGAAGCCTGGCTGCGCGGTGAAACCCCCGGCGAAGAATTGGTTCAGGCCGGCGCCGGCGGCAACCCATTGGCAGCCCAGGGTGAGCAACTGTTTCAGAATTTAGGGTGCGCTGCCTGTCACCTGGCCGACGGCAGTGGCATTGGCCCCTCACTTGAAAACAGATACGGTCAAATGGTGGATCTGGAAGGAGGAGGCTCCGTTACCTTTGACGATGAATACATTGCCGAATCCATTGCCACCCCCGGAGCCAGGGTTGGCGCCGGAAATACCCCGGCCATGCCTCCGTTCCAGATTAGCAATGAAGAAATAGACGCGCTGGTTGCCTATGTAAAATCCCTGTCAGGGGTTGCGGATGATACCGCCGTAGCCGCCGGAGAAGACGGCGGCAGCGCGGTGCCGGACACCATGCCCGAAGCCTACGCCCTGCAAGGTTGCATTGGGTGCCACGGCGCTGCAATGGAAGGCGGTATTGGCCCCATCCTGGCCGGACTGGACGTGGAGTACATCAAGAAAGAAGCCCGTGAAGGAAACATAGATTCCGGGATGACTCCCTACGGCCCCGATCAAGTGAGCGATGCCGACCTTGGCGGAATAGCCCTGTTTATAAACGCCGCCACCCTGGCGGATACCGGTGTTGAAATAACCCCTGGTGTAGCAGAAGCGCTGGCCCAGGCGCACCAGTCTGTACTGGCCGGTGATAAAGAAGCCACCCAAAAACATCTGGAAGATGCATTGGGCGCAACCATCGCCGAAAAAACCCCGATGGGCGTACAAAGCACAATTAAATTTATAATTGGCAACCTGGAGCTGGATGATTGGGCAGAATACGCCGACAATCGGCTGTCGATGCTGCTGGCCGGGGGCGCTCCCGCCTCAGAAGCCCCGGCAGCCGAAGAAGAAGCCCCGCCCGAAACCGAAAGTAAAGAGGCCGCCGCCGAAGCAGAATCCGGCGATGACAGCAGCATTCCCGCTGCCGGTACGCTGCCGGATGCCTTCATTATGCAGGGCTGTGTGGCCTGCCACGGCAAGCAACTGGAAGGCGCAACCGGCCCGATATTGGCCGGGCTTGATCCCGATCTCGTAACCAGGGAAGTGCGGGAAGGCAATATCGAGTCTGGCATGACCCCGTTTGGAGAGGAGCAGTTTAGCGACGACGATCTGGCTTCGTTTGGATTGTTTGCCCAGGCGGCAACGCTGGCAGACACCGGCGTTGAATTCTCTGATGATATTCTGGAAGCGTTTGGGTTGGCCCAAGAAGCCGTTCAATCCGGCGATAAAGAGGCGGCGAGTGACCATCTGGAAGAGGCGCTGACGGCGGCGGTTATAGGCAAAGCCCCAATTGGGGTGCAAAATACCGTCAAATTTATGATCGCACATCTGGAAGGGGATGATTGGCAAGAATACCTTGACGCTCGCCTGGCCTTCTATCTGGGTGAAGCAAGTGGAGACACCGGCGGCAATGACGCCGTAGAAGAAGCGGCGAAAACTGACGCCGGCGCGCCCGGTGAGGTAAAGGCCGCGCTGCCGGATGCCTTCATTATGCAGGGCTGTGTGGCCTGCCACGGCAAGCAACTGGAAGGCGCAACCGGCCCGATATTGGCCGGGCTTGATCCCGATCTCGTAACCAGGGAAGTGCGGGAAGGCAATATCGAGTCTGGCATGACCCCGTTTGGAGAGGAGCAGTTTAGCGACGACGATCTGGCTTCGTTTGGATTGTTTGCCCAGGCGGCAACGCTGGCAGACACCGGCGTTGAATTCTCTGATGATATTCTGGAAGCGTTTGGGTTGGCCCAAGAAGCCGTTCAATCCGGCGATAAAGAGGCGGCGAGTGACCATCTGGAAGAGGCGCTGACGGCGGCGGTTATAGGCAAAGCCCCAATTGGGGTGCAAAATACCGTCAAATTTATGATCGCACATCTGGAAGGGGATGATTGGGAAACGTATCTCAATGCCCGGTTAGCTTTTTATTTGGGTGAGTAGCCGCTAAATACAAAATTTGCAATACCGCAAAAATCATCGGGTAAATTAAAGTGACCGGCACTTTAGTGCCGGTCACTTGTAACCTGCCGGGTTTTGCGGAACTGCCAAAATTTAATTTCAAAGAAAAATTGAGGGGAGATTTCCAATCTCTCCTCTTTTTCTTTTTACAGAAATACGAAGTTGATAAATCTCACCGTTGAGGTGAGACTTGAATTGGTGGATTTCAGCCTGATGTGAGTTTAATTTGTATTGCCTCGACATATCCGGTATAACCAGTTTTGCGCCTGTTTAATACTGCTTCGGGCGATGCTATCTTAAGCTCACTCAAGCGGAGTTAGCAAAATTGGGGGATAGACAAACCTCCGCTGAGTCTTCATACTATTAAGACCATCCAGATGAGAAATTGCGGTCATTCCCGGGGCTGGCGCTCAACTAACCGCGCTCCCGGCCTGTCCGAAATTTCCGGACAAACCACTTGTCCGTGGCTATGAGTATAAAATAGATGGAAAAACTACGGGCGCTTGTTATTGACGACAGCAGACAGGTGCGAGATTTTGTAATTGAATATGTGCTGGAACCGCACGGGTACGACGTTGATTTTGCGGTGAACGGTGCGGAAGGGCTGCAAAAAATATTGCACCGCTCGCCCGATGTGGTGTTGATGGATTACGAAATGCCCAAAATGACCGGGCTGGAGGTGTTGCGCCGCTTAAGAAACAAGCATAAAAACAATGTGCCCGTCATCCTGATGACCTCGCACGGCTCTGAGCAGGTGGCGGTTGAAGTATTTCGACTGGGCGTGCACGACTACATTATGAAGCCGTTCGATCCCCAGGAAATGCTCAACGCCATCGAAAACGCCCTGTACGTAACCCGGCTTCAGCGCGAAAAAGAAGCCTTAACCAAACGTGTGATGCAGGCCAACCAGCAATTAACTCGCCATCTTGAAGAACTCAACACCCTGTACGAAGTTGGCAAATCGATTACGGCGCTGATGCGCCCCAACAAATTGCTGGAGCGTATTGTTGATGCCGTGCTTCTGGTTACGCGCAGCGATGAGTGTGCGCTGGCACTTACAGATTCTACCACCGGCAAAGTCAGAAATCAGGTAAAAAAATCACGAGCCTCGCGACATGATCGGCCCGGCCAAACCCGGATGCTGGACAGCAAGGCCCTGCGCGGTGGGAATGGAAGCCCCCTGAAGGGCGACGACGGCGCTGTGTTATCGGTGCCGGTTCAGGTTGGAAAAAAGACCTTCGGCACGCTCAGCATTCAAAAGAAAATTGCCGACGAGTTTTCCAGGCACGACAACCGTTTGTTGGGCATGCTGGCCGACTACGCTGCCATTGCCATCCAGAACATGCAGCTTGTCCGCCAGATCCAAACCACCAAAGAGCGGGAAAAAGAGCAAATTCGGGGGCTATTTGAGCGATACGTCGCCCCATCGGTGGTTAAACAAATGCTGGCCGAACCGGCAAAGGTGAGACTGGGCGGCACCCGCCAAACGCTCACCATTCTCTTTGCCGACGTGCGCGGCTTCAGTACCTTCAGTTCCAGAATATCGCCGGAATTACTGCTGGAACTGCTCAACCAGTACATGCATGTGGCCGCCGAAGCCATCCTGCACCAGGAAGGCACGCTTGATAAATTTATGGGCGACGCCGTGATGGCTTTTTTCAATGCCCCACTGCCGCAGTCCAACCACCCCATTCGCGCCGTGCGGGCCGCCTGGCGCATGCGTCACGCGGTCAGGCAATTGCATCGCCGTTTGCCGCCGGCCTACCACCTGGAGTTTGGCATTGGGGTAGGCATTGGTGACGCCGTAGTGGGCAATATCGGTACCGCCCAAATGATGAACTACACCGTCATTGGCGATTCGGTTAACAAGGTCAAGCGCTTGCAGGAAAACGCCAAAGGCGGGCAAATTCTTATCAGCCAGATCACGTATCACATGGTGCAGGAATACATCGAAGCGCAATCCTTGGGGAATATTCACCTAAAAGGCCAACCATACCCCGAAATGGTGTACGAGGTGTTGAACGTGGAGTGATAGCCGGAAAGTAAAGAAAAAACGCCGGTCGTGTTAATAATTGCGACCGGCGTTTTTTTATTTAGGACTCTAACCGCCCACGGCTTCGACCGTACCGGTAGGAACCCAACCCTGCATCTGGCTGCCGGGCAGGGAGAGCCGCACCCAGTTTTCGCGGGTTTCCAGCACGTCTACTTCGGCGCCGTTGTGCAGCGCAAACTCGGTGACGTATTGGGCGCCGGGGCCGCTGGTGACCGCCACTTCATGGGCCACGATCACCGCTTTTGGGTGAGCCTTGTCCGTGTACAAACGGCTGCCCAGCCCTACAATCCCAACCGCCAGCGCCAGCAATGTGCCGATGAGCGCGTATTGAAGCCCCTCGCGCAGCCTGCTGCCTTTGCGGCTGCTGGTAAAGGCAATGACCAGCAGCGCAAACAGTATCCACGCGCCCAGGGCAAAAATCGCCAGTTGGTTGGTGGTGAACCATTGCTGCGTGGTTTTGTCCAGCCGGGTGATATACCCGCTACTGCCAACAGCCTGCGAATCTTCCAACTGATCAACGACCTGCGCCCGGGCCAAATTGAGGTTGATTTTGATGTCGGTGTCGCGGGGGGCCAACTGCTGCGCCTGCCGGTAGTAAAGAATGGCCCGGCCAAAATCGCCCTGCTTAAAGTAGGCGTTGCCCAGATTAAAATACAGGTTGCTGTCGGCGTATCCCTGGTCAACCAGTTGCTGATAGCTCTGCGCCGCCAGTTTGTATTGGCCGGACTCGTAAAACTGTCCGGCCGTCAGTATGGTGTCGCCGGCTGTCGTTGACGATTTGGCCGGCAGCACCTGGCTTCCCGGAAACAGGGCGGTAATGGTTAAGGCAATCAGAGTAAAAACTGTGATTGTTCGTTTCATGATAACTGTGTCTCCAAATCACCAATCAGAATGTCGATTTCCTTGAGCAGGTTGCGGGCGTGGTCCGGGGTGCCGGCATCGGGAGAGAAACGTCCCAATTCAGCATCGCTCAGGCAAATGTGAACCCGCTCGATCAACTCCGGTTTCAGGCTGCGTTCAGTGAGTAACTCTATCAGGGCCGGGTGTGTTAATCCCAGAACCGGTTGATCTAACTTGTCTGCCAGATAGGTGGTAAGAATCTGGCCGGCGTTTTTGAAAATGTCGCCGTTTTGTTTTTGAGCCTGCGCTAATGCGCGTCTGGCTTTTTTGCGGGCCTGCGAGCTTCGCGCCAGCCCCGCATTATTTTGCCAGAAATTTCGCCGCCGCTGCCACCCAAAGTTGCCCATTAGCCCCACCAGAGGAATGCCCCAGGCCAGCCAGTAAAGGGGTGATGCGGTAATTGGCCCATCAACCTGACTTAATTTGGAGGGCACCGGTTTCAGATAGCGGATATCCGTGGCCATTTGCTCCACAATTTCTTTACCATCTGCTTCCGGAATTGGAGCCGGGGTGGGCGTGGTTGATGTGGGTGTGCCGGGCGCACCGGGCGCCACAGATACCGGGATGGGTTGCGTGCTGATAGTTTGATATTGCCCGGCAACCGGATCAAAGGTGCTGAATTTCAGCGCCGGAATGACAAACTCCCCTTCGGCCTGCGGCACCAGCAGCCGCTCGTAGACGCGATTGCCCACAATCTGCCCCTCCTGCACCTGCGTGTTGACGGTTGCCTCACTTTCAAAGCTGCGCCAGTTTTGCATGTCCGGCCAGATTGGGTCGGAGACGGTGTTGATGTTGCCCCGGCCGCTGAGCGTGACTTTCCAGGTAATCGGTTCGTTAACTTTACTCCGGGTGGTGTCTACGCCGGCCTCAATGGCAAATTGCCCCACGCCGCCGCTAAAGTTGGCGGGCGCTCCGGCCGGCAGGGGTTGCACGTTAACGACTATCGGCTCAGAGGCCATCTGCCCGCCGGCGTCAAAGAAGCCGGAGGTGGTCAGGCGGGCCGGAGCAATGGTAATCTCGCCCATTTTGCTGGGCACCAGCACGCTGGTTAATTCTGTCACGTCGTAGATTTTGCCGTCATTGCCCTGCGCCCGGTACCGGTTTTGCCCATCCTGCCCCTCGGCCCAAAAACCGGTAAATGAGGGTGGCGTGTACTGCGGTTGATCCATCATTCCAAATACATTGCCGGAATCCTGGTAGAAGCGGAAAGTGTAAACAATCGGTTCACCCAGATAGGGGGCCGGGTTGCTGACACCGGCTTCAACAAAGCCGCTGCCCCCGCCGCCCCGGTTGCCAAATACCTCATCAAGCAGCGAAGAGCCAAAGCCGCCGCGTCCCGTTTGAGAACCAAAGAGCGATTGTATATTGGGCATCGCTGCCCGCCCTGACGCGGGGGTGCGTTGCGGCTGGCCGGTGCCCTGCGTTACCTGTACGGTGATGGGCTGCGTGGTGTAGGTTTGGCCGTTTACCGTCAGGCTAATCGGGTCGATGGTCAGCGGGCCGGTTTGGGTGGGTTGCAGGTGATAGTTGTAAACAATGGTCGAATTCATTGAGCCGTTCACGATGCTGATTTGCGAAGATGTTCCGGTGCCCAAAACGTTGAACCCGGCCAGACTGGGCATCACCGGCTGCCCGTCGACGCTGACCACCACGGCCAGGGTTACGATCTCATCGGTAGATAAAGCCGTGCGGTCAACGGTAGCGGTGATTGGGTTTTGAGCAAAACCTGGCGATGCGGCCAGAAATAAAAGAATAATTGCCGTGATTGGAATGAAGATGCGCTTCATTTTTTTGCTCATTGTTACCTGCCTTTCATGCCAATTGCCAATTGCTAATTGATTAGGGTGTGTTTCATCTGAGTCGGAGGGGGGAGAAATTGGGGGGAACTACCCCCCACCCCCCCGGCCTGCGGCGCTTTTCGACTCATTTGAAACGCACCCAATTGATTACCAGTCTTCTGCCGGCTGCCCGCCGGGAACAACCAGTATTTGCTGCAAATGCTCTTCCAGACTTTCGGTGCCCTGAGTGGCGGCTTCAAACAGTTGTTTGGCCTGCTCAGGAGTCAAACCTTTTACCTGCTGAGGTTGGCCGCCCGGCTGACCCTCCTGCTGCTCATTACCGGGTTGGCCGTTTTGAGGCTGTTTGCCCGGTTGGTCCTGGGGCGACTGATCCTGCTGCTCATCACCCTGCCGGCCGTTCTGCGGCTGATCTTCCTGTTGTTGGTCGCCTTGCTGTTCGTCTTGCTGTGAGTCACCTTGTTGACCCTCTTGCTGATCTTGTTGTTGATCGCCTGCCTGCCCTTCGTTTTGCTGATCTTGCTGCTGCTGATCGTCTTGCTGGCCGTCTTGTTCCTGCCGGCTATCTTGTTGTTCTTCTTCCTGATTCTGTTCCTGCTGTTGTTCCTGTTCTTGTTGCTGCTGTTCTTGCTGTTGCTGCTGCAACTGTTGCAAGGCCAGTTCCAGGTTGTGTTTGGCTTCTGCATCACCGGAATTAAGCCGCAGCGCTTCTTTGTAGCTTTCAATGGCTTGCTCAAACTGCTGCCCCTGAAAGAAGGTATTGCCCAGATTGTAGTAGCTGGCCGGCGCCAGTTGGCCGTCATCTTTAAGCAGCGTTTGCTCAATTTCCTGTTGCGCCTGGTCGAAGCTTTGCTGCCGGTAGTGGGTGTTTGCGGCGTTGTAGTGCGGCTCGGCCAGCTCCGGCGATTCGGTTTGAGCCTGCCGGTAAGCCGCCAGCGCCGATTCGTAATCCTGGTTGATAAAGGCTTCGTTGCCGTCATTATTAAGCTGCTCCACCGGCCGGCTACAGGCGGCCAGCGCCAGCAGCAATGCCAGGGCAAAAGGTAGTAGTCGTTTCATAGATCACGCCTCCGTTTGATTGTGAAATTTGATGGCTCTTTAGGAATTGCCGTGGCGCACCCTTGTGGTTGCCCAAGGCAGGCACAAGACCTGCCGCTACACCACGGAAAATACCAAAGACCCAA
>CAYWSS010000048.1:0-15403 GCA_964460505.1 uncultured Caldilineaceae bacterium
TGTAATTCGTGGCAGATAATACGTTTTTTATAGAGCGATCCTGCAAACTACCAGAAAGCCCAAATTGTTATTTGAAAGGTGTTGGGTCTAACCCTTGCCCTTAACTGCTCCCGAATGAGAACGTGTGGAAAACCTGGTAGTGCAATAAAAAACGAGATTGCTCTCAATTTAATCAATAAGCAACCTCGTTCTCTGTTTGAGTTGACGCGGTGTGAGTAGAGTTTATTTGTACCCGCTGTCTTTTGGCGGGTGAAATGCAAGCGAGTAGGTGCGCGGCATGGTCATTACAAAGGGACATTCCTTTGGCCCGGAGCAGGAACTACTACAAGCAGTGGACGTGCAGGCATCGGGCATTTCCGAATTAATATCGTCTTCTTTCAGGCGGCCTTTTCGAACCCAAAACTGAATCATTCCGTCCAGGGCGCTCCGGTCGATACCCAGTTTTTTTGCCAGGTCGTTGAGGTTAATAACTCCGTTGGCGGCCTTAATTTCATTTAATACCTGTTGCAACATTTCAATTCCTCGTTTTTTAATTACCCTTAAAATAACCCCAGCAAAAGAACACCGCCTTGAAAAACAATAAAGGCGGCAAGCCAGGCCAGCGCAAATTGACCGATAATGCTGACCCACATCCACTGGGCGCCAAACTCCTGCCGCTGGGCCGCAACCGTGACCATGCAGGGCGTGTAAAGCAGTACAAATACCATAAAGGCAAAGGCTGCCGGCGCGCCGTGTCCGCCACTGGATGCTTCAAAACCATCGCGGACAACGGTCATTAGTTCGGTGGGTTCAGGCTCTTCATCTGCTTCAAACAGGTTGATGCCCACAATAAGCGGGATAGATTTGACGGTGTCAATGGTGGCCTGCACAAAGCCGGTAACAATCTCAGCCACATCTTCAATGAAGGTGGTTGGCGCTGCAACATCTTCTGTTTCTGCTACGTTGTAAACCTGGGCAATGGTGCTGACCACGACTTCCTTGGCCACAAAGCCGGAAATCAAGGCCCCGCTGTTTTTCCAGGTGCCAAATCCAAGCGGTTCAAAGATTGGAGCAACCGCGCCCGATACCGCGCCAAAGGCGCTGCTTTCTACCTGAGTGTCGGCAAAGCTGCCGTCGCCGCCGGTGGGGGTGGCCATCAAAAACCAGATGATGATGCTGGTGAAAAGAATAATTGTCCACGCATTTTTGATAAAGGCCGAGGTGCGTTCCCACACGTAAAACCAAATGGTTCCCAGGTTTGGCCAGCGATAGGGAGGGAGTTCGATGAGAAGCGGTGTTTCTTCTTTTCCTCTAAACAGGGTGCCCTTCAGGAGTAAGCCCAGCAAGATGGCCACCATGATTCCAATGAGGTACAGGCTAAACACAACCAGCCCAATATTTTTGGGAAAAAAGATGGTTGCAAATAAAACATACACCGGCAGCCGCGCCCCGCAACTCATAAAGGGAACCAGCAGCCCGGTCAGGATTCTGTCTTTTTCATTTTCCAGGGTGCGGGTGGCGTACAAGCCCGGTACCGAGCAGCCAAAGCCCACCACCATCGGCAAAAAGCTTTTGCCGTGCAGCCCGATTTTTTTCATAATGTGGTCCATGACAAATGCGGCCCGGGCCATGTAGCCGGAATCTTCCAGAATGGCCAGCGCCACGTACAGCGACATCAGCACCGGCACAAAAACCAATACCCCGCCGACGCCGGCAATAATGCCATCCACAGAAAGACTTTCTATCCAGGTGCCGCCCAAGCCAACAAAACTCAGTATGCTTACCGCCCAGTTTGTGATTGGGCCGCTGATGACGCCATCCACCCAATCCAGATACGGGGTGGCCACATCGGTGGTAAATTTAAATACAGCCCACATCAGCGCCAAAAAGATGGGGATACCCAGCCAGCGATGCGTTACAATCCGGTCGATGCGGTCAGAAAGGTTGACCGGCTGCACCGGCGGGCCGACCAGCACGCTGTTTACCAGCGAATTTACAAAACTGTAGCGATGGTCCGCCAAAATAATGTCAACATCTTCGCCGTATTGGGCTTCCAGCCGGGAAAGACTGATTTCCAGCGCGTGAAGCACTTTTGCCCCCCCGCAAGCCGCTTTGACCTCGGCCAGCAAATGATCGTCATTTTCCAATAATTGGATGGCCAGCCAGCGGGGGCGGTACATTTCTGACAGGGCCGGCACTTGGCCGATGGTGGCGCTCAGGTGCGCTATTTCGGCTTCAAATTCCGGGTTGTAGGTTATGCGAGGCAGTTGCCCGTAGGTAACGGTGGCTGGGGTCATCGTGTTCCGTGTCCGTTCCGGCTAAATTGAGGGGTGAAGCTCATTCTGTTTTTGGCAGCGGGTTGCGTGACAGCAAAATTTGCGATGATTTGCTTTAACTCGTCAAGCCCCTGTTTACGGCTGGCAATGGCTGTAATTACCGGCACGCCCCCCAGCCGTTCCGACATTCTTTTGGTGTCTATGTGGAAACCCCGGTTATTGGCCACGTCCATCATATTTAAGACAACAATAAGCGGGGCGCCGGTTTCTAAAATTTGGGCAGTGAGGTACAGGTTTCTTTCCAGGTTAGCGGCATCGACCACGTTTACGACCAGGGCCGGTTTCTCTTTTACAATAAAATCACGAGCTATCTGTTCTTCCAGAGAGTAGGCCGACAGGCTGTAGGTGCCGGGTAAATCCACAACGGTGATGTCCACGCCGTTGTGTTTAAACATCCCCTCTTTTTTTTCCACGGTTTTGCCCGGCCAATTCCCCACGTGTTGGCGCGCGCCGGTGAGGGCGTTAAAGACAGTGCTTTTTCCGGCGTTGGGGTTGCCGGCCAGGGCGATGGTTATTTCACTCATTTATCGATCCGTTACGCAGGTTCTACCATAATTTTGTGGGCCATTCCTCGACCCAGGGCCAATCGGGAATTATACACCGATACCAATAGTGGCCCGCCCTGGTCTTGCATAACCTGCAATTCTACACCGGGGGTTAAGCCAAGCTCCGTTAATCGATGGCGGAGTCTCCGCCCGGCAACAATTTCAACAAGTTTCACAGATTGTCCCGGCGAAATCATTGATAGGGGGAGTGAACTGCCGTTAGAAAATTGCATTTGTGGTCTCCAATATGATTTTGAAAGTGATTACTCTGATGCTGCATTTATTGCAGATTCCGATTGGAAAGCAAAAGAAACGTTGATGTCTGCCCCAACTTCGTTGGAAATTGATAAACGCAGGTTCGATGATAGTTTCAGCAAAAGCGACCCGTCGGTAGCTGTGGACAACACGGTTACGGTAATTCCTTGTCCCAGCCCCTGGCGGTGAAGAAATTCTTGCGTGATGCTATCCGCATTGATGCTGACAACCTGAGCCGTTTCTCCAACGGTAAGTGTGGTGATAGGCTGAGTGGTCTGTTCATTCAATTTTCCATCCCGGGCTGGAATAGGGAGGTTTTGCGGGCTGTGCGTGGGATAATCCAGAAACCTGTCCAGGCGGTCGGCCAGCAGCTCCGGGGTGACATGCTCAAAGCGGCAAGCCATTTCTTCCGCCTGCTGGATTTTGATGTTCAATTTTGTTACAAAAAATACTTCCCACAAGCGGCGATGGCGCAGCACGCGCTGGGCCATCGGTATTCCGGAGGCGGTCAGTTTTACTCCTTTGTAAGGTTCGTAAGTGATCAGGTTCTTCTCTGCCAGCTTCCGGCACATCTCGTTGGCAGACACCGGCGAAACAGAAAGCTCCTGGGCCAATTTTGGAACGGGCACCGGTTTGCCGTTTTCCTGCAACATAGCAATCCTGATGAGATACATCTCAATGCTTTCGCTTGTGGAACTATGGTGGCCCATAACAAAATACCGCTTCAAAGATTAGGTTTACCTTACCTTTGAATAATGCCATATAAACTTTCCCTAGAGTAGTGACATTTGTCACCAATTGCAACGACATTTGTCACATCAAGTTTTAACCGTGGTTATTTAGTTTTTTCCGGCCTGTAAATAATTAGGTCAATGCTCAATTTAATACGGTTTCACTGCATCAACAAAATTGGTGTAATTTGTTGCAGAAAATATGCTTGTTACTACTCAGGTTACACAGAGATTCTCGGAGAATGCACAGAGATACGCGGAGTTTTTTATGTTTTTTCAAAAATCTTTCCCTGTGTGCTTTGCGCCTGTGACTCCTCCGTGTAATTCTGTGACCTGAGCAGTTACATATAATATTACCCTGCAACATTTGCGCCACGCTTTGCGGCGAGAATTATTCATTATTCATTACTCATTGTTTATTTGCGGCTTGCCGCGCTATGCTTTTATAGAGCAACCCTGCAAACTGCCAGAGGGTACAAAAATTAGTAACTACTTAGGCACACACCTTTGTAGCCGCTATAGTAGCGGCCTTTTGCCGTTTTTACCCCCCCTCAATCCCCCCCGAAGCGGGGGGGAAGTTAAGTCCTCCCTCCTGAGGGGGGAGTTAGAGGGGGGTAAGTAGTTACAAAAATTAAAACAAAACTCGCTGCGGAAACCAGACTGTGTTAAAATTTTATCGCATCTAAAATTTATACCGCTTGTATTTTTTATTTATACACCGGGAAAGGATATTACCCCATGGAAATTGCTCCTGTACTCTACGAAACCCACAGCCACACCCCGTTGTGCAAACACGCTAACGGTGAGCCGGAAGAATATGCGGCTGCCGCCGAACGACGCGGACTAAAGGGAATAATTGTTACTTGCCATAACCCTGTCATTAATGGATGGGCAACCCGGTATCGCATGAGTGTGGGTGAGTTTCCCTACTATGTATCGATGGTAGAACGCGCCCGGAAAGAATGGGCCGGACGGGTTGATGTTCGGCTGGGGCTGGAAAGTGACTTTGTGCCCGGGGCAGAAACGTGGCTAACAGAACTTCACCAGAAGGCGGAATTTCACTATATTCTTGGTTCCGTCCATTCTGTTTTGCCGGATTATCGTGAGCGTTATTATCGGGGTGATATTGAAGATTACTATCGCACCCACTTTGAGCATTTGGCCCAGGCGGCGGAGACCGGTCTGTTTGACAGCCTGGCCCACCCGGATCTGATTAAGATCTGGAAACCGGAGCAGTGGAAACCGGAGCTGATTATCGATGATATTTGCCGGAGTTTGGACCGTATTGCAAAAACGGGAGCAGCAATGGAACTCAATACCTCCGGGCGGCGCAAACCGCTGGCGGAGTTTCACCCGGATCGCATCATTTTGGGGGAGATTTGCCGGCGGGATATTCCGGTGGTGGTGGGTGGCGATGCCCACAAACCGGAACACGTGGCCGCTCACTTTGAGGAAGCGCTCGAGTTGCTCAAAGAAATTGGTTTTTCACACGTAAATATTTTTCTAAACCGCAAGCGACAGGAAATTGACATCGACGCCGCCCGGCGCAGCTTGAAGCCGGCAGGCTGAAGTGAAAATCATCATTTGATCAATCACCTGGACGGCACGCCGGTGCGCAGCGGTTTTGGTAGTGTGTTTATTGAGGCACAATTATTTTCGCTTGCGGGCCAGGGTACGTTCGATATATTTTTCCGCATCGGGGGTTTTGCAACTGGTTTGACCGTGGTCAACCTCAACCTTGCCAATTTTCCTGGCCACTGCCACAGCCTCGGCTTCAAGCGTGCTGTTTCTGATGCCAATTGAAATAAGAGCGTTGTTCATGGAGTAACGCACCCGGTTTTTTCGGTTATGGATGTCTGTGGCAATCGTGTCCAGGTATGGGCGAAAATAGTCATCAGAAAGGTCTTTGTCTTTCATTGCCAGATGGGCCAGTAAATTCCATCCGGCCTGTCCAAACCACTCATCATCGGACAAAGTCCAGCGTGCCATCTTTTCTCTGGCCAGCGACGATTGGCCAACCAGACCGGAGAAGGAGTCGGAAATGACGTAGTTGTCCAACCCATGTCCCCACTGCTCCAGTGTTGCTCCGTTCATCTGCCTGGCGTCGGCAATCATTGTGGCCAGTATTCTGGCATCGTGAATGCCGGTTTCCCACAGAGCTTCGGCCAGTGGCTGGTCAATTTTGATTTTCTTCTTCAATATTTTTAAGTTGGCCCAACTCACCCCAAACATTTCTCTTTTTACACCGTGTCGCCCGTATATCTTGCGATTTTGAGCGGTGCCCATTTCCTCCAGTTGTTGCATTACTTCAGTAAATTCCATCGTGTTCCCCCAATCGATACGTCGCACTTGATGTCGGTTGCCGGTTACGAAACGTCAACCATTTCCAGCATGGCGTCCCAGTCAGCATCGTCTAATGTGTCGGCATTTTCTTCCTTGCCGATAACGATATCTCCAAAATGAGTGGACTGTTCCACGGTAATAATGCGGCGCTTGATAAGCTCTAAAATGGCCAGCAACGTTACAATTACTTCTATCCTGCTATTTGTGTGGTGCAGCATATTTTGAAATGTGACCCGTTTGCCCCTGTTTACCTCATGCCAGATGTGTATCATTTGCCGGCCAAGAGTCACGACCTCCGGCGAAATCACTTCGTCTACATCGGGGTCTTCCGCTTTAATGGCCATCGCCTGCCGAGCGGCATCCAGCAATGCCTGAATACTGCCGTCGCCGGGAACTAACTTTGGCTCGATTTTTACTTTGGGCACCACCCTTACAAAACTGCGATGCCCGTCGTCTTCAACTTCGCGCAGATGCGAGGCAATCTCCTTGAATTTTTTGTACATCATCAGTTGCCGGGCCAATTCATCGCCCACATCTTCTTCATCCTCTTCTATCAGAATTGGCGGCGGGCGCGGCAGCAGAACTTCGGATTTTATTAGAATTAGCTTGGCGGCAATGACCAGAAAATCGGTCAGGTCATTGGGGTCGGTCTCTTTTAAAATTTCCAGGTGGCCTAAATACTGGTCGGTTACGCGCGCCAGCGAAATTCTGGTGATGTCCAGCTCTTCCTGCTCAATGAGATTTAACAATAAGTCCAGCGGCCCCTGAAAGGCCGGTAGATCAACCTTGTAGAGGTTGTTGTCTGCCTGGTTTGCTTCTTTAATTTCTTCAATGGGTGGAGATACTGCGGTCATAAGTTGGCTTAATTTCCTGTAAGTTGAGTGTGAATTTTCTGCCTGAGTTGGGCGCCCCACATTGCGCCGGAATCCCACTGAGCGCCCGGACTCTGGCTGGAGACGATTTCTTTGAGTCCAAACACAGCCTGCGGCGATAGATTGAGCTGTCGAATTAACCAGGCAATCAGCCGCGCCCCGGACTCAATTTGGGCAGGCGTCGGGGGCACGCGGTTAAAATTCCCGGCAAAACCAAGGCCCAGCGATACCTGATTCAGTTGCGGGTTAGCGGTGTGGGCGGTAATGGCGTACAACTCGTTGGTCTGCTGAATCAGGCCGTCGCCGGTGATAAAATGATGGTAACTAATGCCTGTGTGCCCTCGTTTCACCATAAAACCGGCAATGCGGTTGGCGGTTACGGACAATGGTGTGCCGGTGTGGTGAACCACAATGCGGTCAATCTGGTCGAGCGCTCGCAGCGGCACTTGAACAGAGGGATTATTGGCCAGTTGTTTGGTGAGATTTTGAATTGGCGGCGCAGTTACGCGGATTTGCCGGGGTGCAGCAGCAGGTGCTGCTGCCTGAAGCTGCGCTCGTGCCGGATGCGTCGTTGCTCTTTGAGAGGCAGTTGTGGCGGCAACCAGATTGGTTTCCAGTTGTTTGGTTTGGGCGTTAAGCTGGGTGGTCTGGGCCTGAAGCTGTTGAATTTGCGCCTGTAACTGCACATTCTGCGCCTGCAATTGCTGAACCTGCGCTTCTTGAGTGGAGGCCGGTGTGGGGGCAGGGGCCGGTTGCGCGGCTTGGGATTCGGCCTGTTTTAAGAAGGGGCGCTGCATGTCCCGCACCGTCCAGACTACGTTGTGCAGGCGCTCGTCTTCGCCACGCCAGGTAAAATCATCCCACTCGCGGGCGGGAGACGACAGGATAAAAAAGGAGGCGGAATTGAGGTAGGGATACCGGAAACATTCGGCGTAATATTCCGCTGCTTCTTTGGCGTAATCCGCCTCAGACACAGGAAGACCATTTTGAATATTTGCGTTGCCCACCTCGGTCAGTTCGATAACCTTGTTGGGGAATTTTTGATGATAATATTTAAATCGCAGCCCCCAAAAGTCCGAGAGGTGATTGTGTAGTTCGGTGGCAGGGGTCTGCCAGTAACAGTGAACCCCCAGCCAATCGGCTTGCTCTACGGCGGGGCGGCATTGTTCCAGCCATTCCAAATCGCGGTGGGGAATGGCCAACCCTGGAAAACCCAATTGCGCCCAGGGGCACTGAGATTTAAGGGTGGCAGCCGTGCGCAGAAACCAGGTGTTAAAATTCTGAGCATCGGCATCGGAATCTCCCCAGCCTTCAATGCGGTCCATGTGGTTGGGTTCGTTGTGTATCTCAAATTTGGTGCAAAATGGCTGAAGCTGCCGCATAAGGGGCGCCATTCGCCGGGCGAATTGTTGCGGGCTGGGGCGGCTGTCGGGGCCAAATCTGTCGTCAAACAGACGGGTAATCAGTTCGATGTCCGGGCGCATTTCTTTAAGGTGTTTAAAATGGTCAACCCGGGTGTAGCTCACCATTTTTACGGTTTCAATCTTGGCCTCAAGAATAGTCTTATAATCGGCTTCGTAAAAATTGATGCCGTTGCGTCCGTGAATCCCAATGCGACAGTGCCGGTTCATGCGTAGCCCTCCTCCGTGGGTGTGCCAGAAATGTTAAACGCTATTTGATTATACAATAGGTTTTGGAGCAAGGGCAATCTTGCCGGAAGGTATCCGGGCTACCCAATGAGTGGTGCAGTTACTGCCACGACCAGACGGCCAGCGAGCCTTCACCCACCTGGCGAGGCTCTTCCTGGCCGGTAGTGTCAACCACCCACACCGTGCCGTCACGGATTTTATCATCTTTGCTTTTTGTCACCACAAAATACCGGCTGTTGGGTGACCAGAAGGTAAGAGAAAGGTGATACTGGTCAAAATAGGGGATGGTTTGCAAAAAGTCGTTGGTAGGGGTAAAGGTTATGGCCGGCTCCAATTTATCTGCGTCAACATCATATATCCACCAGCGCAGGAGAATTTTCTGCGGCAGCGGGCTGGCCAGCCCCTCTGTTTTTGCCGTAGGCCCATCCTGTGTGCGGCTCAGGCCAAGCAATGCCAGTTTTTTGCCATTGGGAGACCAGTATATTGAAGCCACAGGGCTTTTTATGATTTGCTTCTGGTTTTTCCCATCAACATCTACCAGATAGGCTTTTCCAAACGGGGGAGAAATGCCGCGTTCCATTTGCAGATACGCCACCCATTTGTTATTGGGAGAAAGCACAAGGTGCGCAAAACCGTCCAGGTCAGTCACTTTTTCCTGTTCCAGGGTTTGGGCGTTAGTTTTGTAAATGGCTTCGTCCCTGGTCTCGTTGCTGGCAATGTAGTAGATGTGGGCGCCGTCCGCCGACCAGACCGGCGTTTGAAACCGGCCGGGGGCCAGGTTAAGATCAACCCGGCGGGCTTCCTGATTGTTGTGTAAAATGGAGATGTGGGCCTTGTTGGATAGCGCTCTGGAACCACCAACGTGGAGCAGCATTTTGTCGCTTTGCGGAGACCACACCCAATAAAACGGCGCTCCTTTGCCCAGAATGCGTTGGGTATTGGGGCCTTGGGTGGCCACCATTCGCATTGCCAGGCTGGCGGTCTCCTGCGTTAAAAATGTAATGACGCTGCTGTCGGGGGCCCAATACAGATAAAAGGGAGGCGAGTTCGGCTTCTGGTAGATTACGGTGGGGTCGCTGCGTCCGGCAGGAGATATGTAGAGCGCGCTGCGATTTTCCTGATCCGGGCCAATAAAAGCCAGATGCCTGCCATCCGGGGCCCACGTTGGAAACCGGTACCCTTTCCCGTCACCGGTAATTTGGCGCAGCCCCGTGCCGTCCGGGGAAACGACCCAAAGATTAGAATCGTTGCCGGAAAAGGCAATGTGGTTACTAACGGCTGCCTCTTTTAACAAGGGCAGGGTAAGCGAGGTAGATAGTACGTTATTGCGAATGATTGTGTAGGCAAAAAATACGCCGCAAGCCAACATTGCCACCCCTGGAATCAGGGCGGTAACCAGCAACAAAATCAGCTTTGTTTTCTTTCCAGAGCCGAAACTGAAACCGGAGCGGGAATCAGATTGTGTGTCGGAAATAGAATTTTCAGGGGAGAGCGGATTCTCCATCGTTTTCTCCTTTGCTCAACCGTTCGTAAAAACAGAGTATTGTACTGCCGTATTTTCGTGTATCGTACAAAACCAGGTTTTGTAACTCTAATTCCTGATACTCTACGGGATGAATTTGGGCAATAACTGCTCCATCAGGCAGAAGCCAGGGAGATAAATGGTTGTCAAAAAATTGAATGGCTTTGACCCACATCTGTTCATATTGAGGCGGGGCCACGTAGATCAGATCGAAGGGGTGTAAGTCTAAAGGAGGATTTTGAAGGAACTGAAAGGCGTCTTTGCGTTTAACATAGGCCCGGGCTGCCAACCCGGTCGTGCGCAGGTTTTCGCCAATAGTGCGGGTTGCGGCTTTGCTGCTATCAATAAAGGTAACGTGCGCGGCATTTCTGCTGAGGGCTTCTATGCCTACCGCGCCGGTGCCGCCAAATAAATCCAGCACGCGGGCGTCAATAATCCAGTTGCCCAAAATGTTAAACAGGGCTTCTTTTGTTCGGTCGGTGATGGGGCGGGTAGTGGTGCCCGGTACCATCTTTAATTTTTTACCTTTGGCAGTACCAGAAATAACGCGCATAAATAGGCTGAGTTTGATTGAGGTTTTTTGCTGCGGTACGAAGCTGAATTTGTGCAGAGAGTATACCATAAACTGCGCCCCAATAACAGTAAGATGCAGTACAAAACCGCAAAAATCAGCTATTATTTTGTCAATCTGAAAAATGGCAGCAAGGCGAGGGGCTGTACCGCTATTTCTCGGAAAGGGCGGCTACCCCTTCCCAATCGAGAGGGACACCGTAAAGCGCAAAATGCTCGGCCCGTTTGAGATAAAGCTGGGCGGCCATATCGTTGGGGTTAGTGTCGAGTACCTCTTTGAAATGGGATTTGGCTTCGGCAAATTCCTGGCTGTGGTAGTGCAACATTCCTTTTTCAAAGCTGGTGAGGGTTTTTTGCTTGAGTTCAATCAGTGCCGGCGGGTCGCCTTCAAACACCTCAAAAACGGACACCGGTTCTTGTTTTCCTTTCACCAGAACTCTATCCAGAAAACGGAAGTGGTATTTGGAGGGTTTGGCCAAACTAAACAGCGAATACTGGCTGATGATAATGGCGGCCCCGTATAGTTTGGTTAAGTTTTCTAACCTGAAAGCCATGTTTACACTATCGGAGATGACGGTGCTTTCCATCCGTTCCTGCTCGCCAATGGTGCCCAGCATCAGGCCGCCGGTATGAATGCCCGTTCCGATATTAATGAGCGGCGCGCCTCGCTTTTCTCTTTCGCGGTTAAAGTGCATCAATTCTTTTCGAATAGCAATTGCTGCTTGCAGGGCATGTTCTGCCTGGTCGGGGAACAAGGCCATAACGGCATCGCCAATGTATTTATCTACAAAGCCATTGTGTTGCCTGATAACCGGACTGACCCGCCGTAAATACCTGTTTAAGAAGTTGAAATTTTCCTGGGGGGTCATCTTTTCTGACATGCTGGAGAATGAACGGATGTCCGAACAGAAAATTGTCATTTCGCGCTGCACCTGATCCCCCAGGCTGACATCGACAATGCTCTTTTTTCCCAGGAATTGCAGAAATTCGTGGGGTACAAAACGCTCCAGCGCGGTATTGAGCTGTACCAGTTCCGCCGTCCGTTCCAGGACACGCAGTTCCAGTTTGTCGTGCGCTTCTTGCAAGGCGTCTTCGGCTTCTTTTCGTTCGGTTACGTTGCGGGAAACAGCGGTTATTTCCAGAGGAATCTGGGATTTTGGGTCGCGAGTGAGCTTGTTGGTGGTTTCTACCCAGATATAGTCGCCGCTTTTTCGGCGGGCCCGCACTTGATACTTGGCAAACAGAGGGCGCTCCTCTACATTGGTAATTGCGTTTTCTATGATGTGGACATCATCCGGATGCACAAAATCAACTTCTTTCCGCCCTACCAGCTCTTCGATTTTGTACCCCAGCAGCGACATACAGGCCGGTGAAACATATTGGTACACCCCTTTGGGGGTTTGTTTGGAAATCATGTCGGTCGAGTTTTCGGCCAACAGCCGGTACCGTTCCCGGCTTTCCCTGAGCGCGTCCTGAACGCGCCGGCGTTTGAGATTTTCGTCCTTTAAACGCTGATTCTGCTCCTCCATGTTTCTTTGCAGGTTACGAATGGTGAGGTGAGTTTTTACCCGGGCCACAACCTCTTCACTTTGAGAGGGTTTGGTGATGTAATCTACAGCCCCGGACTGAAATCCCTCGATTTTGTTGGTGGTATCGGTGAGAGCGGTTAGAAAAATGACGGGGATGTCTTTAGTTTCTTCATTAGCTTTAAGCCGCCGGCACGCCTCAAAACCGTTCATGCCCGGCATAAGGACATCCATCAAAATAATGTCGGGTCTGGCATGCGCCACCGTATCCAGCGCATCCTGTCCACTTTCTGCCACCCTAACCTCAAAATCTGCCGTCTTCAGGTATATGAACAGGAGTTTTAAAATATCTGGATTATCGTCAACAATGAGTACGGTTATCTGGTTGTTTTCCGTTGTCATTTGTGCGCGTCAGCCTGTATCGCTCATGGAGCAGTATTCATTAATGTAGATTGTAGCAGAATTTTAACCATAATAGTATAGGAGAAAATGCCCCCTCGTGGGTGAGCCGGCAAATCTGCGCGTCAGCGACGCTGATATATTTACAGATTCGCTGATTCACTGACTCGCTCATTCACTCCGTTAGCAACGGCCCGCGCCCGCCGATGCGCTGCAAACGTACACGGCTGCCTGCAACCCGCATGCTTCGGGATATTTTCTATCGATGGCATTTTTAACGTCTGCCACGGCCTCCTGCGGGGCCAGGGCTACAATGCAGCCGCCAAATCCACCGCCGGTCATCCGCGCCCCGCCGTTGGGGCCAATAACAGCGGCGGCAATTTCAACCAGCGTGTCTATGGGCGGAACCGTGATTTCAAAATCGTCCCGCATCGAGACGTGTGACCGGGCCATTAATTCCCCCATCGTTGCCAGGTCATCGTTTGCCAGCGCCTCTGCCGCCGCTTCCGTGCGGGCGTTTTCGGTGATAATATGCCGCGCTCGTTTGGCGACGGCCGGCCCCAATTCACCTGCGTGGTGTGAATATGTTTCAAAATCAACATCCCGCAACGCCGCAACGCCAAAGTGGGCGGCAGCAATTTCACATTCGCGGCGGCGGGTGTTGTATTCGCTGTCCACCAGACCTCGTTTTACGTTGCTGTTTGCAATGATAATTGCGGTTCCTTCCGGCATGGAAACAGGGCGACAGGTCAGGTGGCGGCAGTCGATGAGCAGGGCGTGGTCCTTGTTGCCCAGCGCGGAAATAAATTGGTCCATAATGCCGCAGTTGACACCCACAAAATCGTTTTCCGCCTGCCGGCCGGTCAGCGCGATGGCTTTGCCGTCAAGATTCAACCGGTTAAATTGAGACAGCGCGACGCCCACCGCAACTTCCAGTGACGCCGAGGAGCTTAATCCGGCTCCCTGCGGCACATTGCCGGAAACGACCATATTCAGGCCCTGCAATTTATGCCCCTGCTGTTGCAGCGCCCAGGCTACACCTCTAACATAATTGCTCCACGGAGCATTGCTATCGGGTTCAATTGGCGCGGCCAGGCTAAAATTGCTCTCCTGCCCGTCAAAGTCGGCGGCAATCACCAAAACCTGCCCATCGCTGCGGGGTTCTGCCGCAATCACCGTCTGGTAATTAATGGCTGCCGGCAGCACAAAGCCGTCATTATAATCGGTGTGCTCGCCAATTAAATTGACCCGGCCCGGCGCTCGAAAACAGTGGGAAGGTTCAGCGCCAAAACGTTGTTTGAAAAGCCGGCTCGTTTTTTCTTTGAGATCCATCATTAGTTCACCTGTAAATATAAATATGAGTCTTCTGAAGTTTGTGGGGTATAAGCCCGATATTGCGTATTTCGGAATATGAGAATTTACGAATATGCGCCCAATAACTTGCGCCCCTGCATCCTGCACCCTGCAACTATCCCCCCGAATACCCCAACCACTTTAACTCTTTTTCTTTGCGCCGCCATTTGGGGCGTACCTTGACCCACAATTCCAGATACACCCGGGTTTCCAGCAACTCCTCAATTTCCGGGCGGGCGCGCTGCCCGATTTTCTTCAGCGATTTCCCTTTTTCGCCGATTACAATCTGTTTTTGCGATTTTCGCTCCAGAATAAGGTTGGCGCTGATGTAGGTCAGCTTTTCGTGGCGCTGCTTGAATTCAGTTACAACCACGGCCAGCGCGTGAGGGATTTCCTGTCGCAGCGTGCGCAGGGCGGCTTCCCGAATTAGCTCGGCCACAATAAAGCGCGTCTGCTGGTCGGTAACCTGGTCTGCCGGAAAGTAGCGCGGCCCCGGCGGCAGATGCTCTAGCAGCAGTTGCAGCAGTTCGTCTCGATTGTCGCCCCGCGTGGCCGAGAGCAGCAGCCAGTGGGTGGCGGGATACAATTTCAGAAATGGTTTTTCGACGCCTTCGAGTTGTTCACCGGCCGGCAAATCGATTTTATTGAGTACCAGTAAAACGGGGATAGGCGGGTCTCCACTTTTTTTGGCTTCCACCTGGGCCTGTTTAATCGAGTCGACCACCAGTTGCTCTTCATCGCCGGGGGGGCGGGTAACATCTGCCAGCCACACAATCACATCGGCGTCAGGAATGGCCTGCTGCGCGGTTTCAACCAGATATTGCCCCAACTTGTGGTACGGATTGTGAATGCCCGGCGTGTCCACAAAAATTACCTGGGCATTTGTATCCGGGTAAGATTCTGTGGGCAGCGTTAAAATTCCTAACAGTTGGTTGCGGGTGGTCTGCGGTTTGGGGCTGACAATGGCAATTTTTTGCCCCAAATAGTAATTCATCAGCGTCGATTTGCCCACGTTGGGCCGCCCGACCACGGCCACAAAGCCGGCCCGGTGGCCGGGCGGCAGAGGCTCCTCAAAAAAGGTGTTCGGGTTAAAATTGTTGTCCTGCGGAAAAGTGTTTTCTTCCATAATGTTAGCCAACGATCAGTAACGGGTAGGTTGGGTTGAGGCACGAAACCCGACAATTTTGGGTCAAATGTTGAAGAATGAAAACCAACCTGCCCTACTGCAAATTTGTATCAAGTGTAAAGAAATCCGGACGCGGATCGTGCGGATCACGCGGATAAAAAAACAAAAAATCCGCGCGATCCGCTTGATCCGCGTCC
>CAYWSS010000049.1:0-15356 GCA_964460505.1 uncultured Caldilineaceae bacterium
GGCATGACACAGTACCTTTCTTAAAAGTTCCGGTTTCAAACTAATCTCAGTATAAGTTAATTAATTCTCATTCATCAGGAAGGGCATCAGGAGCGCACCTTTCTAAACCAGAGTGGAATTTTGCAATTAAACCGAATTGCATATAATGAGCCAAATGTCGTAGCTTGAATAGACACGGGAAAATTGCGCAGGAAACACGTAGGCCAAATCGCCTAGGAAGAATTGCCAAACCGTAGGCCACCGTGCTATAATAGCGGCAAGTGTTAAAAATCACTAACATCTATGGGAATATTTGTCCATTTTTTGCGAAGGAGAAAGCAATGACTGTAACGACACAACAGCGCCGGCAGGCGCAACTCGCGCCATCGGCGCAACGTCGTCAGCGACAAAACAAAAAGAAACAAGCTGCCGGCTCAATAGTAGCCCCCGGCTTAAAAGCAAGTCTGGTTGGCGGTTTTGGTATCTTTATTTTAATGTTGATTGGCCTTATTCCTCCCCCCGAAAATCTTCCCTTTGTATCGCTGGCATTTCTGGTTATCCCCGGTTATTTGGTTGTTTGTTTGGCTACGGGTCTATTGGCCGGCATCTTTGCCGGAGACACGGTAAGCAACAGCCAGCAGGGTGGTAAAGTTGGCTGGATGGCCGGTTTCTGGGCCGGCATATTTGGCGGCGTTATCGCCATGTTCCTGGCTGCCTTTGGCATACTGCTCAGCAATTTTGGGCAAGGCGTGGTTATTCAATTTACCCCCGAAAGCCTGGCGTCACTGGCTGCCTACGGGTTAAGCCCTGCTAACATAGCCCTGGCCGGCCGGGTTATCGGCGCCCTGATTATTTACGGCGTTATCGGTTCGCTGGTTTCCGGGCTGTTTAGCTCCATCGGCGGAATGATTTACCCCAAGTTGAACCACCAGTAATCAAGCATTTTTTTTAAGCTAAAAATCAAAGCTCCCGCAACCACGGGGGCTTTTCTGTTATTACCACGACGCATCCAAATTGACAATCTTAACTTAACAGTGAATAATTCCCGCTATGACTTTTCAAACACCGGCCCAAAAATATCAATACGTCAATACCATGTTTGCCCGCATCGCCCACCGCTACGATTTGATGAACCGGGTGATGACCGGCGGGCAAGATACCCGCTGGCGCAAGCTGCTGGTAAATCAGGCCCAGCTTCCCCCGGACGGCACCCTGCTGGATATTGCCACCGGCACCGGCGACATCGCCTTTGAGGCCCTTAAGCAGCACCCCCACCTGCAGCAGGTTGTGGGCGCAGATTTCACCCTGCCGATGATGTCCGTGGGCCGGCAGCGATGGAACAAACGGCCATCATCCTCTAACCAATTGGGCTGGAGCGGCGCCGACACGCTGCATCTCCCCTTTCCGGACAACACGTTTGATGCCGTAGCCAGCGGTTTTTTAATGCGAAATGTAATCAGCGTGCCGCAAGCGCTGGCCGAACAGACCCGCGTCTGCAAGCCCGGCGGCCGCGTCCTGATTCTGGAAATCCCCCGCCCCAAAGATAATTTATTTGGAACCATGTTCCGCCTCTATTTCCACAACGTGGTGCCGCTGGTTGGAGGGTTAATTTCAGGCCAGCGGGATGCCTACACCTACCTGCCCGCCTCCGCCGACGCCTTCCTGCGTCCCGACCAGTTACAGGATGAAATGGAAAAAGTGGGGCTTTACGCCGTAGGCTACCAGATGCTGATGTTTGGCACCATCGCCTTGCACGTGGGGGTTAAATGACCGCCGCCTCAAAGTTTACCAAAGCCGACGCGCGCGGCGTTCCCAGCCTTGTCTGGCGTGCGGGGCAAAACCGGCGGCTTAATATGATTACCAGCGCCGTTCACCTGAACCCCGACAGCCGGGTGCTGGTAGACGGCTGCGGCGTGGGGATGTACATCCGGGCGCTGCGTCAATTTACGCCACACATCTTTGGGCTGGACATTGAGCCGGAGCGTGTGGCCGACAGCGCCGAACATTCATCACTGGTCAATGTTGGAGCCGGCGAGAGCCTGCCGTATCCCTCCAACTATTTCGATATGGTGCTGAGTCACGAAGTGATAGAACACGTGCAGGATGATGCCCTGACTCTGGCCGAAATGATCCGCGTGCTTAAACTCGGCGGGCGGGCAGTTATCTTCTGCCCTAACCGCCTCTACCCGTTTGAAACACACGGCCACTACTGGCGCGGCGAATACCACTTTGGCAACACCCCGCTCATCAACTACCTGCCCAACCTGCTGCGCAACCCGCTGGCCCCCCACGTACGGGCTTACACCCGCACCAACCTGAAGCAACTCGTCCGCGGATTGCCGGCAGCCGTCATCAGCCACACCCAAATCTACCCCGGTTACGATAATATTGTCGCCCGTCGTCCCGGAGCAGGGAAAATTCTGCGCCAAATTACCTACACTCTGGAACAAACCCCGCTGCGAACATTTGGGTTATCTCATCTGCTGGTGCTGGAGAAAACCGCCGATTTTCCCAATTTTCCCATTTGATTGACACCACACCGGGGCTATGATAAACTTGCTCCCATACCTCAACTGAAATCCTATTTCATCAAAGGAGATGTCCCAATGAAATTTATCGACCTTACGATTCCCCTTGGTATCGGCACCCCGCCGTGGCCCACCTACGAACCCCTGCAAGTAAAATATTTTAAGCGACTGGCCCCCAACGGAGCCAACGGCCAGGTAGTAACCCACAGCAATCACGTGGGTACCCACCTGGATGGTGAAATTCACTTTTATACGCCGGGCAAGGATATGGCCCAGCTCGATTTTGATTTTCTGGCCGGCGAGGCCGCCATCGTCGATTTAAGTGATGTCTGTGGCGATTTCGACATTTACACCCCGGATATGATTGAAGATCGGGTGGAAGTAAAAGAAAACGACATCCTCATCATCCACACCGGCTACCACCACTTTGGCTGGGACCAACCCTACGGCAACGAAGTGCGCTACATGGTGCTGCACCCCGGCCCCGACCCCCGTTTTGCCGAATGGTGCGAGCAGAAAAAGCTGAAATGGATTGGCGTCGACTGCGGCAGCGCCGACCACCCCATGAACACCAAAATCCGGGATTGGATGCCGGCCCAGGCCGAAGATGCCGACGCCCATTTTCAGCAAAAATACGGCAAGCCGCTGGGCGAAATCTTCACCAAAGATACCTACCAGATGATGCACCTGTGGATGTTTCCCAAAGGCATTATTCACGCCGAATGCGTGGGCGGCGACATCGACCTGCTGGTTAACCGCCGGGTGCAGGTGGCTTGCTTCCCCTGGCGCTTTGTCGATGGCGAATCCAGCATTGCCCGCATTGTGGCCATGGTGGAAGACGATGAATATGACGAACTGATGCAAAAGAAAGCCGGTATGCCTCAAACCCGCTTTGGCGACTGCTACGACCCCGAACACGTCAAACGTCTGGGCGGCAGAGGCAAAACCTACTAACAATTGTGGATTAAATTAATTTCCCCGATTGCGTATATTACGTACTTCGTATTACGTATCAATCCCCGCGTTGCAGGTTACGCAATACGAAATACGGAGTACTTCAGTAACCATTCCATTTTTGGAGGCACCCTATGTCACTATCCCCCCTGCCGGGACTGCCGGAATTTGATTATATCAAACCGGACTCACTGGCAGAGGCCAGTCAATTTCTGGCCGAACACGCCGGTGAAGCACGTCCTTTTTCCGGCGGCACCGACACCTTTGTGCGCATGCGCGACGGCTTCTGGAAAGAAAAATATGTGGTCGATGTAAAAAATCTGGATGGCACGGGCGGCATCAGTTTCGACCCGAAAACGGGACTGCGCATTGGTGCCTCGGTGAGCATGAACCGGGTGATTGCCTCGCCGGAGGTAAATGCGCACTATCCGGTACTGGCCGAGGCCGCCCGAACGGTTGCCGGCTACCAGCTTCGCAGCCGGGCCACTGTGGTGGGCAACATCTGCAACGCCTCTCCGGCGGGGGATACCATCGGTGCCTGTCTGGTACTGGGCGGCATGCTGCACGTGCACGGTACCGGCGGCGAGCGCATTGAGCCGCTGAACACCTTTTTCAAAGGGCCGGGCCAAACGGTGCTGAAACCGGGCGACATCGCCACGGCCATCACTCTGCCGGTTCCGCCCAAAAATTACGCAGCCAAATATATAAAACTGGGTCGCAACCAGATTGGCGACCTGGCCATTGTCGGCGTGACGGCGCTCGGTTACCCGGACAGCAATACCCCATCCGGCTATCTTTTCCGGCTGGCGCTGGCTTCGGTGGCCCCGGTGCCGCTGGTGCCGGTTCGGGCAGAAGCCATTCTGGCCAAAAACCCGATTACCGCAGAAACAATTGCCCGGGCAGCTCAAGCCGCTATGGACGCCGCCACACCTATTGACGATACGCGCGGCACAGCCAAATACAGAAAATTGATGGTACGAAATCTGGCAAAACAGGCAGTGACCGAGGTCTGGGGAAAGATTGAACAGTAGCAGGGAAACTTGTTCCCAAACTGAGTTTGGGAACACAGGTGTGAGCCGAAACTGAGTTTCGGCACAAGGAGTAGTAACTTGCCACCAACCAATTACGTACTCATTGATTTTGAAAATGTTCAGCCGAAAAATATAGGAATATTAAAAAATCATCCTTTCAACATTCTCGTATTTGTTGGTGAAAACCAAGTAAAAATACCTTTTGAAATAGCTACTGCCCTGCAAGAATTTGGAGAGGAAGCAAGATATATCAAAATTTCAGGCAATGGGCCCAACGCACTAGATTTTCATATCGCGTGTTACCTTGGGCAGATGTCCGCACAAAATAAAGACGGGTATTACCATATTGTTTCAAAAGACACAGGATTTGACCCCCTGGTGAAGCACCTTAGAGGTAAAAAGATAAAGGTTAATCGAGTGAATGATCTGGCAGAAATCCCAATCCTGCGTATATCAAACACTACCAATAACGACGAAAAAATAAGTGCTATAGTGAAAAATCTTGCAGGCCGTGGTCAATCGAGACCAAGAAAAGTGAAAACACTATCCAATACCATAAATTCGTTGTTCACAAAGAAGCTTGAAGAAAATGAACTGAACGCGATAATTAAAACTCTAAAAGTAAAAAAATATATCACTGTCAATCAAGATAACGTATCGTATAATCTACCAAAGAATCTCTAACAAGGCGCTTCAAAAGGAATTCTCATACGCTGCGCTCCTGAAAATTCTGTGAGTTAAACGTTAAATGGAGGAAGCATGGCTTTTTACAATATTACCGTAACCGTTAACGGCGAAACAGAAATTGTAAACGTGCCATCGCACATGACCCTGCTGCAAATGCTGCGCGAGTCGCTGGTGCTGACCGGCACCAAAAATGGCTGCGCTGCCGGAGAGTGCGGGGCCTGCACCGTAATGCTCAACGGCGAGCCGGTAAACAGTTGCATGGTGCTGGGCGTAGAATGTGACGGCGCGGAGATTATCACCGTGGAGGGGCTGGCCCACGACGGCCGGCTTGACCCGGTGCAGGATGCCCTGCTGGAAACCGGCGGGGTTCAATGTGGATTTTGCACGCCCGGCGTACTCATTTCGGCCCGGGCGCTGCTTAATCGCAATCCCAACCCAACCGGTGCAGAAGTCGGCGAGGCGCTGGTGGGCAATCTGTGCCGCTGCACGGGCTACGTAAGAATTATTGATGGTGTATTGCAAGCCGCAAAAGCAAAACAATAGACCCTTACGATTTTGGATTTCCCTGGCGCAGCACGACCAGGACTGTGCAGGTTGCCGATTTACGATTGAGATCACTGCCAAAGCCAATCGTAAATCCAAAATCGTAAATTGTTTTAGGGGGAACCGATGTCAGACACAAAAATTCCTGATTTGATTGGCGCCAGCGTAAAACGGCTGGATGTGGCGGAAAAGGTGACCGGCGCAGCCACCTACGCCGACGACATTCAATTTGGCAAAAATCTGCTGTATGCGCGAATAAAGCGCAGCCCGCATCCACACGCCACAATTAAATCGATTGATACCGGCCAAGCCGCAGCGCTGCCCGGCGTAAAAGCGGTGATCACCGGCAATGATTTTCCCAACCGGATTGGCCTGTACCTGAAGGACAAACATATCTTTGCCCGCGACCGGGTGCGCTTTGTGGGCGAGCCGGTGGCAGGGGTGGCGGCCATTACCGAAGAGATTGCCGAAAAAGCTGTCGCGCTGATTGAGGTGGAGTACGAGTTGCTGGAGCCGGTGTTCGATCCCGAATTTGGCGCGACTGCCGAAGCGCCGCTCATCCACCCGGAGCTGGCCGATTACGAGGTGCCAAATTTTATTTTCCCCAAACCGGGCACAAATATTGCCAATCATTTCAAAATCCGCAAAGGGGATGTGGCCGGCGCGTGGGACAAGTGCGCCGCCATTGTTGAGCAAAAGTATCACATTCCGCACATTCAGCACGTGCCCATCGAGCCGCACGTGGCAACGGCCCAGGTTGAAGAGGGCGGCAAAGCCACGCTGTGGGCCAGTTCCCAATCGCCCTTTGCCCAGCGCAATCTGATTGCCAAAACGTTGGGCATTTCTCAAAGCGATATGCGGGTAATTGCGCCCTACGTGGGCGGGGGATTTGGCTGCAAGGCCGGGGTCACCATGGAGGCCATGCCGGTGGCAATTGCCACCAAAACCAAAGGCCGCCCGGTAAAACTGCGCCTGACCCGCGAAGAAGAATTTTACACCAACTTTGTGCGGCAGGCGCTGGTCATCAAGCTGAAAGTGGGTTGCGATGCCGGGGGCAACCTGCTGGCTATGGAAAACACCATGTATTGGGACGGCGGCGCATCGACCGAATACGGAGTCAATATTACCCGGGCCGGCGGCTATAGCAGCACCGGGCCATACGACATCCCCCACGTAAAAACGGACAGCTTGTGCATTTACACCAACCACCCCATCGGCGGGGCCTACCGCGGTTTTGGCATGTCCGAACTGCACACGGCCATCGGCCAATGTATGGATGAACTGGCCGCCAAAATTGGCATGGACGCGGTTGAGTTTTACACCCGCAACTGCGTGCAGGGCGGCGATACGTTGGCTACCGGCATGACCATGCATCCCACCGGCCTGGCCGAGTGTATAAAAAAAACGGCTAAAGCGATTGACTGGGGCAAACCGGCCCCGGCCGGCGGCCCCAACAAACGGCGGGGCAAAGGCATCGCGCTGATGTGGAAAGCGCCGGCTATGCCGCCCAACGCCGGCTCGAGCGCGTGGGTGGAACTGAACGAGGACGCCTCGGTGACAGTGGGCCTGGGCGGGCAGGAAATTGGGCAGGGGGCCTTTACTGTGGCCGCCCAAATGGCGGCGGCGGCGCTGGGCGTGCCCGTGGAGTGGGTGCGCATTGCCGGCCCGCTGGACACCCAGTACAGCCCCTACGAATGGCAAACCGTGGCCAGCCGGGTCACGTGGAGCATGGGCAACGCCGTGATTAACGCGGCCAAAGATGCCCGCCGGCAAATTCTGGAAAACGTGGCCGAAGCCTGGGGCGAGGACGTTGAAAATCTGGATATTGTCAACGGGGTGGTGGTTTCGTACGAGAGCGAGCAGGAAGTGCCGCTGAAAGATATGGTCATCTACGGCCTGCCCAAGGATAATGACCAGGGCTGGGTGGGCGGCCCCATTGTGGGGCGCGGCAAATTTATGCCCACCTACGTCACCGGCCTGGATGCCGAAACCGGGCAGGGTCAGCGGGCCGTGGTACACTACACCACCGGCGCCCAGGCGCTGGATATTGAAATAGACATGAACACCGGCAAGCTGGAAATCATCCATGCGGTGGCGGCTTTTGACGTGGGCCGGGCCATCAACCCCGATCTGGTGCGCGCTCAAATTGAGGGTGGTTTTGTGCAGGGGCTGAGTTCAGCCATGTTTGAGGAAATCCAGCTCAAAGAGGGGGTGATGCAAAACCCCAGCTTTGTGGATTATCGGATTGCCACCGCCACCGATGTGCCCCAAAAGATTGAGAGCATCATTGTAGAGGTGCCACAGGATGACGGCCCCTGGGGGGCGCGCGGCGTGGGCGAGCATCCGATGGTGCCCACCATCGCCGCGCTGGCCAACGCCATTTATGACGCCGTCGGTGTGCGAATGAAAGGCCCGCCCTACTCCGCAGAAAAGATTTTTATGGCGATGGTTGAGGCAGGGGTGGTGGAATAAAATAATGCGTGTCAAGTATTGCGTACTGCGTATTTCGTAATAATTTACGCAATACGTAATACGCAATACGGACGAACCGTATTTCACGCATCACGTCTCACTCCTCCACCCCGTTCCTGGCAATGGTCCGGCTGTACCAGTCCGAACTTTGTTTGGGCGCGCGCCGGCCGCTGTCGTAATCGACCCGAATCAGACCGAACCGTTTGGAGTTACCGTCGGCCCACTCGAAGTTGTCCATCAGGCTCCACACGTAGTAGCCCTGCACATTGGCCCCGGCCTGCACGGCATCGTGCACGGCCATAATATGCGCCCGCAAATAGTTAACGCGCCCCGCATCGGCCACAAAACCGGTTTCGTCCGGCTGGTCATTGAGGGCGCAGCCGTTTTCGGTGATAAAGACTTTGGGATTGCCGTAATTCTCTTTGAGATTGAGTAGCACAGCCGTTAGCCCCGGCGGGTTGATGCCCCAGCCCGTCGCCGTATGGCCCCAGTTGGGGGCGCTGACAAATTCCCAACCTGATTTGAACAGTCCCCCCTGATGGTCGAAGCGAATATCAAACGTCATGTAATAATTCACACCCAAAAAATCGATAGGTTGGCTGATTAAATCAAAGTCACCCGCCTCGACGGTGGGGGCGTGGGGGCCAATCCATTTCATCAATATTTCCGGGTACTGGCCCTTAAACAGCGGATCGAGAAACACGCCGTGCGAACTTTCGCGGGCGCGTTGGCAGGCGGCCTGGTCTTCCTTGCTATCTGAAGCCGGCTGCAGATGATGCAGATCCAGCACAATGCCGATGTCACCGCTGTAGCCGCCCTCGCGGAACAGTTGCACCGCCTTGCCGTGAGCCAGCAGCAAATGGTGGGCCGTCTGGAAGGCCTGGGAATAATCGGAGATGCCGGGGGCAAAAACCCCAAAGGCGTGGCCCATAAACGCCACCACCAACGGCTCGTTGTGCGTGGCCCACATGGGTACCCGGTCGTCCAGCTTGTCAAACATTACCCGGGCGTAGTCGGCAAACCAATTGGCGCTGTCCCGATTGGGCCAGCCACCCCGCTCTTGCAGCGCTTGCGGCAAATCCCAGTGATTGAGAGTGGCGTTGGGTTTAATGCCCGCCTCCAGCAGCGCGTCAACCAGCCGGTCATAAAAATCAAGCCCTTTGGGGTTGACCGGGCCGGTGCCGTCCGGGATCACCCGCGGCCAGGAAATGGAAAAACGGTAAGTTTGCAGCCCCAATTTTTTCATCAGGGCCACATCTTCCGGCATGCGGTGGTAGTGGTCGCAGGCCACATCGCCAGTGTCGCCGTTCAAAATGCGGTGGGGGGTGTGGGTAAAGCGGTCCCAGATGCTTTCACCCTTGCCGTCTTCGTTCCAGGCCCCTTCAATCTGGTAGGCAGCCGTGGCCGCCCCCCACAAAAAACCTTCGGAAAATTGTCGTAAACTCATAAAAATGCTCCTTGTATAAAATGTTCGTAGTCAGATACGCAGCGCCGTGGACCTTCGGTCGGCTAACCCCACTTCGCTTTCGCTTTGAGGCTGACTACGAGCGAATAGTATCTCCTCTGAAAATGATGCCCAATGAATGATGAATAACCTGCGCTTCTTACTCATCACCGGCTAAATTTTCATTTTTGTTGCTGCCAAAAGCGCAGGTTCGGCGGCTCTTCTTTGCGTTGAGAATTTTGTCAAGCAGAAGGAGTAAAGAATTTTACACATTTTACCGTCATCGGCGCAAATGTTGAAAAAACAGAAACGCGCATGAACGCAGAATTGACAGCCGGTGGGGTGCTGGATTCTCAACCGGGCAGGTTTGCCAGCAAAGGCCGGTTGGTACACAATAGTGGTTTCAAATTATTGTTTGAGAGTTGCTTTTATTTGCCAATGAACCAATCATCCCGTCTCCGATTATTATTTGCATTTTGCCTGATCGTGGCCCTGGCTGTTGCGTTCTGTTTTTGGGGGCAGACAGGGCTGCAGCACAGCGCTGTTTCCGCCGGATTTCTGGCCGCAGACAAAGAGTACGGAGTCACCGTCAATCTAACGCGCTACGATGACTCCGGGTTGGTCGATACCCTCACCCAACTGCGGGAGGCCGGCTTGTTGTGGCTGCGGCAACCGGTGCTGTGGAGCAAGGTCGAACCCCAGCCCGGCCAATTCCAGTGGGAAGCGCTGGATCGGGTTTTTGAGGCTGTGGCGAAACAGAACGAGAGCGACAAGGCTGACCCGTTCAAGCTGATTGCGGTCTTGAATACATCCCCGGCCTGGGCCAGACCCCCTGGTTCCGGGCCAACCACGCCGCCCACCCACATCAGCAATTTTGGGAATTTTGCAAGCGTATTTGCCGGGCGATACGGCCATTTGATTGACCATTACCAGATCTGGCACGAACCAAATCTCAGCGCCGGATGGGGAGAGGCGTTTGTCAACCCACCGGCGTATGCCACTCTGCTGCGCGAGGCGGCCCTGAACATTCGGGAGGCCGACCCCGAAGCGCTCATTTTAACGGCGGGGCTGGCGCCAACCCGCGAAAACGGGCCGCTCAACCTCAACGAACTGGAATTTCTGACCCAACTGTACCAGGCCGGCGCGGGCGATTGGTTTGATATTGTGGCGGCTCAACCGTACGGTTTCGATTTTGATCCGGCCGACCCGCCCGATACCGACGTGTTAAATTTTAGGCGCGCAGAATTATTGCGGCAGGTGATGCTGGATTACGGTGACGCCGGCACCCCAATCTGGGCTACCGCCTTTGGCTGGAACGCGCTGCCCCCTGATTGGGCCGGGCGGCCTTCCCCCTGGCGCGCTGATCAGGCGCGGGTTGATCCGCCGCCGGTGCAGGCCCAGCGAACCGCCGCCGGGCTGGATTTCGCCCGCCAAACGTGGCCGTGGCTGGGGCCGATGCTGGCTATTCGCTGGGACAGCGGAGATTTGGCAACTGATGATCCGGCGCGGGGCTTTGCCCTGTCTGACACGCCGCTTATTCTGGCAGCGCTGCAACAATTTTCAACAGCAGCGCCGGTGGCCTTTCCGGGGCGGTATCCGGCTACCCACCCCAGTGGGCAATCCGGCCCCGGCTGGCGCTTTGCCGGCCCCTACGCCGACATTCCCCGCGATGCGCCACAAACCCTGACCATTCCCTTTAAGGGAACCCGGCTCAACCTGTCAATTGATCGCGGGCCGTATCGCGGTTATTTGTGGGTAACGATTGACGGCGAGGCGGCAAACGCCCTGCCCAAAAATAATCAGGGCCAAAGTTACGTCGTGCTGTACAATCCCCAACGCGGCAGCGATACAATCACCCTGGCCCAAAATCTGACGCCCGGTTTACATCAGGCCGTAATTGAGGCTGATGGCGGCTGGGGGCAATGGGCCATCACCGGTTGGGAGGTTTCCAACAGCGCGAGCACCCGTTCCGTTCGGGGCGGGCCGGCGCTGGTTGCCCTGCTGGCGATCATCGGCGGAGGCGGCCTGCTGTGGCAATTTTCCGGGCCGCTCCTCAATGGCGCCCGCCGGGTTGGGGCGTGGTTTAAACGGATCAATGCCTTTGATCGACTCAATGAATGGCAGCAGATTACGCTGGTTTTTGGATTGGCGCTTGGCTTTTATTTTGCACCCGGCGGGCCGGCCTGGATTTTGTTTGCATTGCTGGCCCTTTCTATTTTGTATCGCCCGGATTTGGGGCTGGCCCTGATTGCCTTCAGCCTCTCCTTTTTTCAAGCGCCAAAGCAACTATCCGGCGTCGTTTTTTCGATGACCGAGATGATGTTGGTGCTGGCTGTGCTTGGCGTTGGATGGCATTGGGGCAGGGGCGCAGAGGCGCAGGGGAGCAGAGGCGCGGGGGAGCAGAGGGGTGGAGGAGATCTACCCCCCTCAATCCCCCCTGCCAGGGGAGAAGAACGCCGTCCGTGGAATTTTAATCGTAAATCCAAAATCGTAAATCCAAAATCGTTGGATTGGGCGGCACTGGCGCTGTTGGCGCTGAGTCTGGTCTCAACGTTTTTTGCGCCGAATTTTGGGGTAAGTATGTTTGAGTGGCGGGTGCTGGTGTTCGGCTCGGTGGTCTATTATTTTCTGGTGCGCCTGGGGCTTGATTTTGGCCCGCCGGAATCCGCGCCGTCGCTGCGCTGGGTGCGGCGGCTGGTTGATGCGCTGGTGGCCGGGGCGGTGCTGCATGCGGTAATTGCGCTTTACGGCTATTTTCTTGATGCCCAGTTTGTGAATGTCGAAGGAGTTCGCCGGGCAGTGAGTCCGGTATATGCCTCGCCCAATAACCTGTCACTCTTTTTGGAGCGCGTGTGGCCAATATTGCTGGTTGGCGCAGTATTCAGAATGGGTGGTACCCAGCGGGTTATCCGGCGGGCTTTGTACGGAACCGGATTAACGCTGGTCACGCTCACCCTGGTGTTGACCTTTTCCCGGGGGGGGCTGCTCGGCCTGCCGGTCAGCGTGACGACAATGGCCGTTTTTTACGGGATACATCACCGCAAGCAACTGAGCCGGAGATTAGCGGCTATCGTCGCCGGAATTTTGGCGGGGGTGTCGCTGGTGCTGCTCCCGCTCAGTCAAGTGGGGCGGTTTGCGGTTGGGCCGGGCAGCAGCGAATTTTTCCGGGTAAAGGCGTGGCAATCGGCGCTGAATATGATGCGGGATCACTGGCTGCTGGGCGTAGGGTTGAACAATTTTCTCTACCAATACCGGACCCGCTATATTTTGCCGGAGGCGTGGCAGGAGCCAAACTTAAGCCATCCCCACAACATTTTTTTAGATTTTGGTACCCGGCTGGGCGTTGGCGGCATCGCCGCGCTGCTTTGGCTACAGGGTGCATTTTGGATTACCGCCTGGCGCGTGTATAGTGCTTTGTCTGAGCCGCTGGTGCTGGCCCTGATGGGCAGCATGGCCGTATTTTTAAGCCACGGCCAGATCGATAACGCCTACTTTCTGGTCGATCTGGCCTTTATCTTTTTCCTGACAGCCGGTATAGTGCAGGGGTTGTGGAAACCCTAAATAGAGGATTTTAGAAGAAATCAAATGAAACCCAAACAATTATCTCGAACAGTGGTCTACGAAAACCCGTGGGTTAATCTTTACACGGACAGGGTAGAATTTCCCGGCGGGCGAATTATTGAAAAACATCACGTGCCGGATTTTGACATCGAGGCGGTGGCCGTGGTGGTAGAAAACGATCAGGGCCGGATTTTGCTGGTCCACGCCTACCGGTACGCCACCGGCTCCATCGAGTGGGAAATCCCGGCGGGCGGCATCGATCGGGGAGAAGCCATTCTGGATGCCGCCAAACGGGAAGTGTGGGAAGAATCGGGCTACGAATCCAGCGATTACGCGCTGCTCTACACCTACTACCCCATGAACGGCATCGCCAACAAAGTGTTTCACATTGCCCGGGCCACAGCCACCCAAAAAACGGGCGAGTTCGACCCAAACGAAGTTCAAAGCTATCGCTGGGTTTCAAAGGAAGAAATTCAGCAAATGATCCGGGCCGGCAAAATTAAAGACGGTTACACGCTGACCGCGCTGTTACTGTATTTAAGTAGCCAGTAGCAGGGGCAGACGCAAGTCGCAGGGTCGCAAGTCGCAGGCCATTCATTCGCTTAGTCGCTCATTCGCCTATTCGTAAATTCGTTCATTCTCACAGGAGCATATTTCATGACTTTAACCGGACCCCGCACCTATGTTGGATTTGGATTTGGAGCCATTCAGGCCGGCTTGTTTCTGTACGAAGCCTATCGATCCGGGGCATTTGGCCGGCTGGTGGTGGCCGAAGTTATGCCGGACGTGGTCGGGGCGCTGCGCCAGGGCCGGGCCGGCAATCATTACGGGGTGAATATTGCCCACCCAAACCGGGTGGAACGCGCTGCCGTCGGCCCGGTGCAGATCGAAAATCCCGCTGTCGAGGCTGACCGCCGCCGCCTGATCGAGGCCATTGCCGAAGCCGCCGAAATCGGCACGGCTATTCCCAGCGTGGCCTGGTACACCTCTGAAGGGCCGGGCAGCCTGCACCGGCTGCTGGCGGAGGGGCTGCGGCAGAAGGTTGCCTTCGATGGGCCGCGGGCTGTGGTGTACGCCGCCGAAAATCACAATCACGCCGCCGAAATTCTGGAAGAGCAGGTGATGGACGCCATCCCTGTCGACGAACGGGACGCCGCGCGGCAGCGGGTACAATTTCTCAACACCGTCATCGGCAAGATGAGCGGCATCGTAACCGACCCCGCCGAAATTGAGGCTCAAAATCTAACCCCCGTGGTGCCGAATGGACAACGCGCATTTTTGGTGGAAGTCTTCAACCGCATCCTGATTTCGCAGATAGATTTTGGCGGCGCCGCACCCTTTGAGCGAGGCATTGAGGTATTTGAAGAAAAAGAGGATTTGCTGCCTTTTGAGGAAGCCAAGCTGTACGGGCACAACGCCACCCACGCTCTGGCCGCTTACATTGGATCGATCACCGGTGCGGCGCGCATTGCCGATTTGCAGCAAACGCCGGGCGCGCTGCCCTTTTTGCGTGCCGCCTTTCTGGAAGAATCGGGGCCGGCGCTCATCAAAAAGCGCGCGGGCATCGATCCGCTGTTTACCGAAGCGGGCTACCGCCACTACGCCGACGATCTGCTGGCGCGGATGGTCAATCCCTTTTTGAGGGACACCGTTGAGCGGGTGGGGCGCGACCCCCACCGTAAACTGGGCTGGAACGACCGGCTGATCGGCACCATTCGGCTGGCCCTTTCTCAGGGAATTGAGGCGCACCGCTACGCCTTTGGTGCGGCAGCAGCTATGGCCGCCCTCCACCCGGCCATCATCGAACAAAACGCGCCACTGCCGGATTTACTGCTGCCCCTGTGGCAACCCGCCACCCCCGATCCCCGGAAACAGGCAGCCGTACTGGCCTTGCTTGACACGGCCCGCCAACGACTAGCCGGGTGGAACCGCACGGACTTTTCGGCGCTGGAGAAATCATTTAGCCATTTGTAGATACAGGAATGAAGCCGTTTCTACCGCATTAACAGGAAAAGCGCCCTATTTTGCGCTAAAATTGGCTTGTGATACAATTTGAATCCGGGAAACCGTGCGGGTTGTTGGTGGCGAGCAATCCCAAGAAATGTAACCATTCAGCCCCCCTGTCATTCCCGCACGTATTAAGCGGGAATCCACAGA
>CAYWSS010000050.1:0-15231 GCA_964460505.1 uncultured Caldilineaceae bacterium
AAAATTGTAAACCTGTCTTTTGCTTCATTTTGGCCGAATGAAACGATGCCCTTTTGTCGATGTAAAAGCCTAAGACGCTATATTTATTGAGAAAGAATCCAGAATGTCACAATCATTAACAGTGGGAATAATTCAGGTCAGCCCGGTCTATTTGAATCTGATGGGCAGTATGGTCAAAGCCACCCGCTTGGTAAAAGAGGCCGCCCAAAAAGGAGCGCAACTGGTTGCCTTGGGCGAAACGTGGCTGCCCGGCTATCCGGCCTGGCTGGATTACTGCTCCGGCGCGGCATTGTGGGATCATCGCCCCACCAAGGAGGTGTTTGCCCAACTGCGCCAAAACAGCGTCACCGTCCCCGGCCCGGAAACCGACTCGCTGGCCAAACTGGCCGGTGAACTGGGCATTGTGCTGGTCATTGGAGTCAATGAAAAAGTTGAGACCGGGCCGGGCAACGGCACGCTCTACAATAGCCTGCTCACGTTTAGTGCGCAGGGAAAACTGGCTAACCATCATCGAAAATTGGTGCCTACCTACACCGAGCGATTGGTTTGGGGATCGGGTGATGCCAACGGGTTGGCCGTAGCAGATACCAAAATTGGGCGCGTGGGTGGGCTGGTTTGCTGGGAGCATTGGATGCCCCTATCGCGGCAAACGTTGCACACTGCGGGCGAACAACTGCACGTGGCCGTCTGGCCGGGCGTAAAAGAGATGCACCAGATTGCCAGTCGCCATTATGCCTTTGAGGGGCGCTGCTTTGTGCTGGCGACCGGCTTAATTATGAAAGCCGGCGATTTGCCCCCGCAATTAGCCGCGCCCCCGGAACTGGCTGCTAATCCGGACCGGTTGATTCTTAACGGCGGCAGCGCCATTATTGCCCCGGATGGTCGCTATGTGGCCGGGCCGGTTTACGACGAGGAGACCATTTTAGTGGCCGAACTCGACCTGACCGAAATTGAAATGGAACGGATGACTCTGGATGTAACCGGCCACTACTACCGCCCGGACATTTTTGATTTCACGGTAAATAAATCCAGACCGGAATAAAACGGGTTCAAATGAAACGACTTTTTGAAAGCAGGCAAAACTTTGCAACGCCTCAAGAACGCGCATCGGCCATTGCTTATTTAATGGCTGAACTGTCGCCGGAAATTCTTGGCGCTGTTCACGATTTTATGCACAGTGAAGAATGGCCTCACCATTTTCATCTGGGGTTTGGCACAGAGGTGCGCAACCTGCTAAGGCAACAGTTTAATTGGGATGATCACTTGCTCGATACCGAATGGGTGAGTTTGGTGGAGGCAACGGCCAGGAAATTTGTAGAGGAATTGGATCAAAATGGGGAAATTCGTTAAATTGCCGTTTCTCAAAATTGGGGCAGACATCTCATCCGGTAAAAAACGTGCTATAATATCTGTGGGGATAAATGCAACCCGGTCTGGAGGCAAGTATGAATTTTTTAAGCTCCCCGCTGGTAGGGTTAATTAAAACAGTAGGCGTGGTAGGCGCGCTGCTGGTGCTACTCTACTCCTGCTCCACCCTTAAAACAGAAACCTACCTGTCCGAGGGAACATCATCACGTGGCTTTGATGAGTTTTGCACCGAATGGACCCTTGAATTTTTTGGCGGCGAACGGCAGGTGCGCAAAAATTGTCACGCCGTTGACCCCGATTTAGTGCCCAATGCCTCCTTCGACGACGGTTCTAACCTGTCCGACCCGCTCGACCGCACCAACCCCGACGCCAAGTATACCGAATGGGATACACTCTACTCGAGCGAGGAAACGCAGGAGCAGCCGGCGCAATAATTTCAACTGAAAAATTTTATGCACAAAAAAGGCCGGATAAAATACCCGACCTCAAAGAATTCTGCCAGGTTGCGCTACTTTAAACCGGCTGCGCCAAATGCGGCTTGCACAATAGATTGCGCCTCGGTTTGGATTTGTTTGAGATGTTCCTGCCCCTTAAAACTTTCGGCGTAAATTTTGTAGATTTCTTCGGTGCCGGAGGGTCGCGCGGCAAACCAGCCGTTTTCCGTAACCACCTTCAACCCGCCAATAGCCGCGCCGTTGCCCGGGGCATGCGTCAACTTGGCCGTAATTTTCTCCCCGGCCATTTCTGTGGCTTTTACCATGTCCGGCGATAGATTCTTAAGCGCATTTTTCTGCTCGGTGCCGGCCGGGGCATCCGTTCGCTCGTAAACGGGGCTGCCAAATTGTGTTTCCAGCGCCTGATAATGTTCGCCCGGATCACGTCCGGTTTTGGCCGTAATTTCGGCGGCCAACAAATCCAGGATGATGCCGTCTTTGTCGGTGGTCCAGACCGTGCCCTGTTTGCGCAAAAACGAAGCGCCGGCGCTTTCCTCGCCGCCAAAGCCGTACGAGCCGTCAATCAGGCCATCAACAAACCATTTAAAGCCAACCGGCACCTCCGCCAGTTGTCGCCCCAAATGGCCGGCTACGCGGTCAATCATTGAGCTGGAGACCAGCGTTTTGCCAATGGCGGCATCGGCCCGCCAGCCGGGTCGATTTTGAAACAGATACCAGATGGCCACAGCCAGATAATGATTGGGGTTTAGCAGCCCCACGCTTTGGGTCACAATGCCGTGCCGGTCGTAATCCGGGTCGTTGCCAAAGGCGATGTCGAACTTGTCCTTGAGGCCGATCAGTCCGGCCATGGCATACGGCGATGAGCAATCCATGCGGATTTTGCCGTCTTTGTCCACGGCCATAAATGAGAAGGTTGGGTCAACGCGCGGGTTGACGACCTCAATGTTCAATCCGTATGCGGCGGCAATTGGCTCCCAAAAGGCAATGCCTGCCCCGCCCATGGGGTCGGCGCCAATTTTCAGGCCGGCGGCGGCAAGGGTTTCCATATCGATGACATTTTTCAGGTCGGACACGTAGGGGGTAATGTAGTCATACTCAATAGTTGTGCCCGCTTTTATGGCCCGCGCAAACGGCATCCGCCTGACCGCTTTCAGGTCGTTGCGCAAAATTTCATTGGCTCGATTCTGGATAATGTTGGTGGTTTCGGTATCGGCGGGGCCGGCGGCGGGGGGATTGTATTTAAAGCCGCCATCGTTGGGCGGATTGTGCGAGGGGGTGATGACCACGCCGTCGGATAATCCGGAAGTTTTGCCCTGGTTGTAGGTTAAAATGGCGTGAGAGATAACGGGCGTGGGGGTGTAGCCCCTGCCGGCCTGAATCTTGATGGGAGTCTCATTGGCCGCAAACACCTCGATGGCCGTCACCAGCGCCGGCTCGGACAGGGCGTGGGTGTCCATGCCAATAAATAGCGGGCCGGTGATGCCGCGCTGCTGCCGCAATTCGCAAATGGCCTGGCACACAGCCAGGATGTGATTCTCGTTAAATTTGTTTTCAGGGGAGCTGCCCCGGTGGCCGGATGTGCCAAACGCTACCTGCTGCGCCGGATCGTTGGGATCGGGTTTGTGGGTGTAATAGGCGGAAACGAGCCGGGGGATGTTTACAAAAAGTTCGGGCGGGGCCGGTTTTCCGGCCAGTTTGTGCAATGCCATAATTAAGACCTCCTGTTGGCGGGGCTAACCGTGCAATTTTTGGCTGAGAATACAATGACAAAGCGTCCAATCGGGGGGATTCCGGTTGAACGCCATTATGTTACCACAATTTTTTTTAATTTCTAAAACTTCGTATCAGGTTACTTCCGTTTGGGAAGCCGCCTGATTTTTTTTTGCAGGGGTTTAATCCGTTTGATGGATGATTTTCTGGCAGTAGAAGCATCCCCGCCCCCTTTTTGGGCAATTGTTTCATCCAGCCGGGTTTTTACCTGTTCAACCACCGCGCTTCGGGGGTCATTCTCGCTGCTGCCTTGTTGCTGCAAATACAGCAAGTTTCGCCATTTTTGCAAGGTGTCCGGGGCCGTAGATTGTAAAATTGCATCAACCCTGGTCTGGTTTTGGTGGGAGGTTGCAGCTAACAGGCGAGTCAGTTTTTCTCTGCCGGGTGTTTCTGCTGTATTCAGTGCAACCGGGCAGTGGCTGTATTTTCTTTCCGGGCAGGCCGGGGCTTGCGTAGCCAGGCGGGAGCAGTATTGGCAGTGCCGGCTTTTGGCGTTGATTCCTTCCGGGAGTTCGAGCGTAAATTCGTACAAATCCAGCCAGAGGTCAGGCCAAATTGGGTCAGTGAGATTAAACTCTTCCAGCTTTTTCAGCCAGTTAACGGCCACGGAATGTTCAATATTTTCCAGAATAAACCGGGCCTCATCAACCCGTTTTTCCAGAATAAGGTGCTGGGCCTGAATTATCAATTTTGGGGGCTGCGGGGAATCATTTTCCGGGTTACCCGATGGCGCAATCAGGTCCAGCTCCCGCTGCCATTGGGTCGCCATTTCAGGCTCAATGTTTTTTAATACCAGCCGGGCTTCGTCAAACCGTTCCTGATCTGCCAAAAATTGAACCTGATCTTCCCACTGCAAAATATCCAGATGAGTTTTTGGCCTTTTTTCAGTTGGTTCGGCTGGCGCCGCAGCTTTTTGCGGGGCGATACCGGAGTCCAGTTTGGCCAACCACTGCCTGGCTACCGGATGGTTGATGTCTTGTAACAGCTCGCGGGCTTCGTCAAACTGCTCTTCAAGCAGCAGATCGCGCGCGACTTCCAGCAGTTCGTTGCTGGAAAATGCGGAGGATTCTGAGGGGGAGGGCGGCGGAGAAATTTCATCCAGCCTGGCCAGCCACTGCGCCGCCGCGGGGTGGTTGATGGCGTGCAAAATGGCGCGGGCCTCGTCATAGCGTTTGGCCAGGATAAGTTCGCGCGCCTGCTGGAGTTTTTGGCCCGCCATTATTTCCTGCCTGTTTTTGCGCTAATTTGAATAAACAAGTTTGCACCCTTGCGATTAACTGCCCTAACAATTTCGGGCGTTGTCTTTACCCGCGCAGGATTTCCCACAGCAGGCCGGGCATTTTGCCCAAAGACGGTGATATTTCCAGGTCAACCATCCGTTTACCAAAAGCGTTGAAATTTTTAAACGTGAGGCTAAAGGGGTCGGGCGTCTGGATAAACGGGCTGTACACCACCGATTTTTGGGGATGCTCAAACATGAGCGCGTTGTTAACCATGCCAATGCCCGATTGCACATTGTACATATCGTGGCCCGGAATTCCGCCCCACGCGGTGAGCATCATAAAGTAGCCGTATCCGCCGTATTGGTTCAGCAGAACCGTGCCGTACCGTAAATTGGCTATCGCCCGTTCAATGGCGGCTGCCACCTGCGGCTCTTTGAGCGATTTTGGATGCACCATCAATGTGGCCGTCAAGGTTCCCCACAACGTGTCGTTGGCAAAGTCCACGGCCTGCTCGATAAATATGGGCACATCCGCCGCCGTCAGCGCTGTTTCGGCCATTAACCCGCAAAAAACTTCACTGCGGAAACAGATGTCGTCCCGATTGGCAGCATCAACATCAGTAATGTATGTCCAGGGCAGGCAGTTGCCCGTGGCTGAACCAAATTGCCGGGCATCGGGATGCGCTTCAACAAATTGAGCGTGCCGCGTTTTGGCTCCGGGGTAATAGGCCGCCCGGGTTTTTGCCTGCGCCAGGTTTTTGCCGATGGCCCGGTTGAGGGCCTCGCGCAGTGCCCAATTTTTTGATTGAATGATGACTCGCGGGGTGAGGCAGTTAAAGCCGCTGTTAACCACTAACCACGTGGCAATTTTTGTGGCCTGCGCCCGAATCTCTTTTTCGGTCCAGGGACCGGGCGTCACAATAATGGGTGACACGTTGCCCAACTCGGCCGTAAATGGTTTGTTGAGCAGCGGCCGCCGCTCGATTTTGCGTTGAGCGCCCTCGGCCCCGGGGCCAAATATAATAGCTTCAAACGTTTTGTCTGACCCGGTTAAATGAATGGTTTCAACGGCGGGATGGTGGGCCAGGTAAACACCCTCGGCCACGCCGCCGCAGATTATTTTCAAAAATCCACGTTGGATTAAGGCCTGAAACCCTTCTTCAATGAGCGGCGCCAGATAGGCATTAACCGGATTGGGTTTAAGGACCACCACCTGCCCTTTAACAAACAGGGCGTGTAAAAAATCGCCCGGCACCAGCGATGACACATTACCCGCGCCCAGCACCAACGCCACGGTTCCCCTGGGGGCCGGGTTTCGATAAAACGCGGCCTGGGTGCGGGTTATTTCTTCCGGCGTCAACCCCGGCTCCATCCGAATTTCGGCGCGGGTGCCGGGAAAGAGAAGCCGGTTCAACAGGGTTTGTGGAAAAACCCGGGCCACAGCCTGCCCATCGGGCCGGGTAAAAAGCCCGCCTGGAATTTTGGGCCGCCCGTATTTTTTAATATCCAGCAGCGACTTTCGAAGCAGGCGCACCATCTTGAATATGGCAGCCAGAAAAACCCACTCTTCGCCTTCGGCAAAGCTGTTGTCAGGAGAAATTCCCTTGGCCCGGCTGCCGGCTGCCACCCATCGCCTGGATACGGTTTGTAAATCCCGTGATATTTCATCCAGAATGATGATGCGCTCGTCAATATCCAGCCCAACCCACATATCTTTTTTGGCCTGGAGCACCGTCAGGGTTTCATCTACTGCCGCTTGAGAATCAGGGGAAATTGTTTGGGTTTGGTTAGAAAATTGTGGTGATCCAACGCGCAGCGGGGGGGCTATTTGTGTGCCTGCCATGGGGATTCCTCTCAAATGCTTCTGCCTGAAATTGGGGCGTTTCGCCTTTAGTTTACCAGTCTCTTTAATGAACCGCAACAGGAGAAATGGCACAGGGTATCCGCCAATTATTTGCGGGACAGAACGCGGATAGCGCTGCCGGCAAAGAAACAGGACCACCACCCGAAATGGAGTAATGTCTGGAACAAAGTGGACAGGTTCTCTGGTAGTTTGCAGGATCGCTCTATAAAAAACGTATTATCTGCCACGAATTACACTAATTTTTTATTTTTTTCGTGTTAATTCGTGCAATTCGTGGCAAATTCTTTACTTTGATCCTGAGAAATCCTGTAGAGCCTACATTTTTTGTGAATTTCCTGGAAAGTTGCCGGTGGAGAGGGGCGCGTTACAAGCCGCGAATATCTGCCAGTTCCTCAAACAGCTCAATCTCTTCTTCGGTCAGGTTTTCCGGCAGAACAACCATCACCCTGGCGTACAGGTCCCCCCGCTGCTCGGGATTTTTCAGGCTGGGCATCCCTTGCCCCTTTAATCGAAAGATGCGCCCGGATTGCGTTTCGGGAGGAATTTTCAGCTTGATTTTGCCTTTAAGTGTGGGCACAATGGCCTCACCCCCTAAAACGGCTGAATAGAGGTTAACGGGCAAGTCAAGACGCAAGTCATCTCCATCGCGTTCAAAACCAGGATGCCGGGTCACCGAAATTTCCAGGTAGAGATCGCCTCTGGAGCCACCGCCGGCGCCGGCTCTGCCTTCTCCACGCACGCGGACTTTTGTGCCGGTTCCGGCCCCTTTGGGGATTCTTACCTCCAGACGGCGGGTTCCCACCCTCAAAATACGTGAGGTGCCTGTTAGTGATTCTTCCAGCGTAATTTTAATTTTTTGGGTATGATCCTGACCCTTGCCGGGTGCAGAGGGTTTCTGCCCCAAATTCATTCCTCCAAATATGGCTTCAAAAAAATCTGAAAAACCGCCCGTTTTGCTCTGGCTCAATTCTTGTAAAATATTTTCAAGGGTTATTGCGCCCCCCCTGGTATCAACGCCCGTGACCCATTCGACCCAGTTAAATTGGCCATCTGCCTCAGCATTCTGGTGCGATTGCCATTGTGCGCCTAAACGGTCATATTTGGCTCTGGCTTCTGCGTCTGTCAATACTTGATTGGCTTCATTGATTTCTTTGAATTTGCTTTCTGCATCTTTATCACCGGGGTTTACATCCGGGTGATATTTACGAGCCAATTTTCGGTAGGCCTTCTTTATTTCTTCGGTGCTGCTGTTTCTATCAATTTCTAAAATCTTGTAATAATCTTTATATTCCATTCCCATTAATCCTTGCGCGCAATTAGTTTAAAGCACAGCATTTGAGGCGATGCCCCGATATTTTCCTTTTAAGCTTTGGCTGAAAATTATAGAGGTAACGGTAATTTAAGCAAGATTATCGGTGCGCGCCCCGAAAACAACAAAAAGAGTATTTCCCGCCTGGCGTGGAGCGGAAATACCCAACAAAAAACCCCACCTGGGGGTGAGGCTCTTTGTTGGGTTATTGCCGAATGTATTAGCCCAAAAGGCCAGCTATCGGAGGGAGTTAGCTGCCAGGGTCAAAAATTGACCCTGGCAAGTTTTATTAAAAATTAAAGATACTGATTACCAGCAGTTATTGTTGTAACCACAAGTATGGCTATAGCGATCTTTCCCGTGGCCGTAGTAGTAGCCGGTGTAATCATAGCCGTACGGCGTGGGCTTAGGCGGATACGGGTTGTATCCGGGGTAGGAACCACCCCATTCGCAATTCTGGGTGCAGCGGTAATAGTGAACGGGTTTTTGACCGCAAGGGCCTTGCCCACAGTTTCCATGCCCGTACCAGGGATAGCTACCGCAGTTAGCGGGGATGTACAACATTTGGCCAGCATAAATTACATTGGGATCCCACAGGCCATTGGCCTGGGCAAGGCAGTGGGGGTTTGCATTGTACATACGACCAATGCTATACAGCGTTTCCCCGTAACGTACGCAGTGGTACTGGCCGCCACCGGCGCAGTCATTATAACCACCACCCCAGGCGGATGGTGCAGCAGAGGCAGCAGATACAAGTGCAAGTTGCAGTGCTGCCGCTACTATAACAACAGTTAAGATTTTTTTCATGTTTTCCTCCTACGGCAAATAACTATTAGATAAAGGTGGTACTACTCCCTCCGGCAACCATTGGTCATCCCCATAGCCAACGGTAGCAGAAACAGTTAGTGACATAATAAAGCATGTTTCATACTATGTCAAGCTTTTATGGAAAGCTTTTATGTTAAAACAATTATATCGGGTAATTTATTTTTATGCAACACCTGATAGACATAATATTAAATATTAACTTGTCATAAAGTGAACAACTCTAAAGATTGATGCTGAATCTTCACGCTTTTATCAGAATTCTATGATTTTATAGATGTTCAGAAAAACATTTTGGATTTTGTAGGGGCGAACCCTTGTGGTCGCCCCAAAGGGCAGGCACAAGGCGTTGCTCCTACCCAAAAACATTACATGAACATCTATAGCCACACATGGTACAAAAAAAGCCCAAATTACCGGATAGAATAGATTTGGACTTTTTAACTTCTCAGTGTAATCAATTACCGCTTACTCAAACGTCAATTAAACAACGGCAATTAATAAAAGCTGTTAAGGAACAAGAATTAATTAACTTGCCCAATTACTTGTATTGCGTACAATTTTGCCCTTTACGGTATACGTAATACGCAATATGTTACCATTGCCAATTGGGTAAGTTATTTACACGCCATTCCTAAAGTACGTATCAGGCGACCTTAACTTTGTAACCGTTCACACCCCCTGCCAGATATGGCGCTAAGTATGTCATTCCCGCACGTTTTTAGCGGGAATCCACAGGCTATGCGGATGGATTTCCGCTTACTACATGCGGGAATGACATAGGGGGCTGAACGGTTACTTAACTTTATTATATCAACGAAATAATAAGTTGACAATGGACGAATTAACATAACATTTTGGACTTTTGTACCATAATATTATGACAAAAAAGAAGCCCGGTAATTTAATTACCGGGCTTCCCAAAAGGAGGAGAAGATGAACATGCCTTTGGCCTATTTTGATATTTGTTTCCCAAAATTTACTGGCCACTCTTACTTAAAATATAACATAATATACCGGACCCTACCCAACGTACACACTACGAAAACCATACGCTCCCAAAAAATAAAAAGCTCAACGTTATATTAAATTTCTTTGCGCCGAGCTTTTTGAACAGGTTCAGAAGTAAGCGTTAGTCTATACCAAGATATGCCTTTTGAACCATTTCATTACTTTGCAAAGACTTTGCATCGTCGGCCAACACAATCTCTCCGGTTTGGATAACATATCCCCGGTCGGCAATTTGTAGGGCCATCAACGCGTTTTGCTCAACCAGCAAAATTGTGGTTCCTTCTTTGTTGATGTTTTGCACGGTTTCAAAAATGCTCTCGACTAAAATGGGGGCCAAGCCCATCGACGGCTCATCAAGCAGTAGCACTGTGGGACGCGCCATTAATGCCCGACCCATAGCCAACATCTGCTGCTCACCGCCACTCAAGGTGCCGGCCATCTGTTTGTACCGCTCTTTTAGCCGGGGAAACAGGGCAAACACATGCTCAATATCATCAGCAATCTGTTTGTTATCGTCACGAACGTAGGCTCCCAATTCAAGATTTTCCAGCACGGTCAGCCGGGCAAATACCCCACGACCTTCCGGTACTTGAGAAAGCCCTTTATAAACAATTTCGTTGGCCGGATACCGCGCTAAATCTTCCCCATTCAGGGACACAGTTCCCTGCCGGGGGCGCACAATCCCACTAATGGTTTTTAGCGTTGTACTTTTCCCGGCTCCATTGGTGCCGATCAGGGTAACAATTTCACCTTCATCAATTGAAAGCGAAATACCTTTTAGGGCATGGATATTACCATAATAGCTATGTACATCTTTAACTTCCAGTAGTGCCATAAGCTCTGATACTCTCTTATCCGGTAGTTTCTGTGTTTGGGGCAGCCTTGCGCCCGTTCGTATCTCTCAAACCGCTGGTAGCGCTGCGTCCCAGATATGCTTCAACTACTTTGGGATTATTTTGAATTTCAACGGGCGTACCTTCTGCAATTTTTTGACCGTAATCAAGTACGGTAATTTTTTCGGAAATGTCCATAACTACCCGCATATCGTGTTCAATAAGCAAAATAGTAATCCCCAATTCATCCCGGATCTTTCGAAAAAAGGTGGTCAGATCGGCCGTTTCATGGGGGTTCATCCCGGCAGTTGGCTCGTCCAGCAACAATAACCTGGGTTTGCTGGCTAACGCCCGACCAATTTCCAGACGACGCTGCGCGCCGTAGGGCAGGTTTTTAGAAAGCAAGTCACCCTTGCCTTTCATCCCTACAAAGTTGAGAATACGAATGGCTTCATTGTGGGCAGAGGACTCTTCTTTACGCGTACCCGGCAGGTTTAATACTGCCCCAATCCAGGAGGATTTCAGGTGTGGTTCCTGCCCCACCATAATGTTTTCAATGGCGGTCATATTATTAAACAGGCGGATATTCTGGTAAGTGCGGGAAATACCCCGGCGAGTAATCCGGTCTGGAGGAATATCTTTTAGAGGTTCCCCTCTAAAAATCACCTTGCCCTCGTCAATAGTATAAAATCCGGTGAGGCAGTTGAAAAAGGTTGTTTTTCCGGCGCCGTTGGGGCCGATGATGGCGTGGATAGATTTTTCGCCAATTTCTACGTCTACGTGGTCAACGGCCACCAACCCTCCAAACCGTTTGGTTAATTTTGTGGCAGATAAAATTGAGGCCATGTAGTTTTTCTCCTCGTAAAAAATAAAGGGATTAGGGGTTACCAGGGATTAGGGGTCAGGATTCAGGATTTAGTAAAAAGCCCTAACTCCTAACTATATTATCCTGTGGCTGCGGGTTCCATATCCAAATCTTCCTGAAGTTCGCGGCGACGTATTTCTGAAGGCCAGAATCCTTCGGGTTTTACCAACATCATCACCACCAGCAGGGCCCCGTAAATCAGCAGACGATATTCCGAGAACTCGCGTAGCAATTCCGGTAAGCCGACCAGCACCAGCGAGCCAACAATAACGCCGGGGATACTGCCGGAGCCGCCAATAATTACCAGGCTGACTACGTTAATAGAGACAATCAGCCCAAAACTGTGCGGAAATACGGAGCCAACCTGCGCCGCAAAAATAGCCCCGCTCAACCCGGCAAAGGCCGCGCCAATGCCAAAAGCCAGCAATTTAGTGGCAATCAGATTGATGCCCATCGCTTCGGCCACATCTTCATCTTCTCTAAGGGCCATCCAACTGCGGCCAACGCGAGCGTTTTGCAAACGCCAGGCAATAAATGCAATGATCAAACATCCAATAACGATCACGTAATAAAAATGCTGTGGGTTCTTTATCAAACCTTCTTTGCTGGCAAAGAACAGGGCAAACGTCTGGAGATACCCCGGCAGCGTAGGAATAATTGCCGCCACATAACCCAAATTCGGTTTGGGGATGTTTAATACGCCCTGCGCGCCGCCCAACAGGGGTTGCAAGAAATTAGACAAAACCAGAATACGGATAATTTCAGCAAAACCGAGCGTGACGATAGCCAGATAGTCGCCCCGCATCCGCAGCACCGGAATGCCCAAAAAGACCCCGGCCAGCGCCGCCACCGCTACCGCCACCGGAATTGCCAGCCAGAACGAGGTGTATGATTCGGCCACATGTTCGCCGGCCAAAACGCTGGTCATCCCCAATTCGGCGGTAGAGGTAAGAATAGCTACGGTGTATGCGCCAATGGCAAAGAAACCCACAAAGCCAAGGTCCAGCAGGCCGGCCAGTCCAATTTCAATATTAAGCCCCAAACCCATCAGGGCGTACAGCCCCACCAGCACCAAAATCTGGCTGATATAAGGGCCAACGGCCTGTGGCAGAATAATCATAAACAGTACCGCCACGACAATTAGCCCCCAGTTGAGGGCTTTTCGTTGGGGGGGCGGCAGTTGATTTACTTTTTGCTTTGCTGCCTGATTTTGGGTAGTCCAGAGCAGGCTCACTATGCCAAACACAAAGAATACAACGACCACACCTTTAACACTAAGCCCCTTTTTGCCAAAGAGAAAATCGGCCAGCGGCTCGGTGAAGTCACTGCGCGATAATATCTGGACATCAAGTAATTCTTGCAACATTCCAATCAGCAAAACAGCACTCAAACCGGTAATAATCATTCGCCGTGGCAAATAGGGCAACAGATAAATGGCACCGCCCACCAAACTCAAAATGGTGACGCTGCCTACCAGTATCAACAACCCCACGGCCACCGATTCCTGAGAAAACGTCAGAATTTCAAATAGGGGAGGGGATGCGTTGGCGAACATGTCTCGCATATTTTCCCAGACCAGCATCATTAGGGGGAGCATCGCGGCCAATATTCCGCCCACAAAACCAGAAAGGAGACTGCTGAAAATGGCTTTACCTGCTTTTCCATCGGACATTTTCATGGCGGCCACGTAGCCCATGGCCAGGCTAATGACCACAATAAGCGCCCGCCCCAGCGATAGCACGCCGGCAATTATGTCCCGCACATCAAACGTTTCTACCATCCCCACCAGGCAAACATACCAGATAGCAAAAGCGGTAAGAAAGCCGTACTGCCCGATTTTTTTCCAATAAAGCTGCTTCGCGTTATTTTGGTTCATTATATTACGCCTTTTTCTTGCCTAAATCTACGCCCATAATTCCGGACGGGCGGAAAATGAGGACCAACACCAGCATTGTAAACGCAATGGCGTCTTTTAATTGGTAGGGAGCCGGTATGCCCAGCCCTTCTAAAAACAGACTGGGGCCGATAGATTCAAACAGGCCCAAAAACAAACCGCCCATCATCGCGCCGGGCACGTTTCCAATTCCGCCCAGCACTGCGGCGGTAAATGCTTTTAAGCCGGGAAAGAAGCCCATGAAGAAGTTGACCTGCCGGAACATCAGCCCGTACAAAACACCGGCGGCCCCGGCCAGAGCCGCACCCAGAGCAAAGGTGATGGTAATTATCCGGTTAACATCAATTCCCATCAGTAGGGCCACGTCTTTATCTTCGGCCACGGCCCGCATTGCCTTACCAATTTTTGTCTTTTGAATAAGATAATAGAGGCCGGCCATCATTAATATTGAACTGCTAACCACCACAAACTGAATGCGGGAGATAGGAATGTTAGCTTCTGCGCGGGTGGTGATCCCCTGGTCTGCGGCGATTTCAGGCGTAATGGGGAAGGCGCCATTAATCAGCGAGTCGAACACGCCCTGTAGCAGCGGGGTCACGATGTAGGTGGCCACCAACAAAATAGCCGCACAAATGGCCACCGGCGCCCAGCCCAGGTTAGCTTGATTGATAAACGTTTTTTTCAGAGAGCGATACACGGGAACAAGCGCCCACCCGCCCAGCCCCCAAATAACCACCAGCGCGAAAAAGAGCATCAAATCGCTCACAATCATGTCGCCCTGTAAAGCCGGAACCTGCGGGTACGCTTCAACGCCAGAGCCGTACAAACCGCGGAAGGTGTATTGCAAAAAGAAGGATGTTCCAATGGCCGTAATCAGAGGAACCAGGCGCGGGGCGCGGCGTAGTGGCTTGTAGGCTACGCGTTCTACCGTTACCGCCACCAATACGGAGGTAATTATTGCCACCAGAAAAATAATGGTCAGAGCCAGAACGGGGTTGGCCTCCAACATTGACGATACCCCTTCTGCCGGGGGTTGGGCCAGGGCACGGGCCACAAAGAAAGCGGTAAAGGCACCGCTCATAAATATTTCGCCGTGAGCAAAGTTAATCATGAACAAAATACCGTACACCAGCGTGTAGCCCAGCGCAATCAGCGCGTAAATGCCGCCTTGAGCCAAGCCAAACACAAAGAAGTCGAACCACTGTTCGCCGGAATATTTGGGCACCGCCAGGGAAGAAATGGTGCCGCCAATAACAATAAAAATGATGGTAATTTTGAAGAAGAGCAGCCACCCGTCTACCAGGGTGAAGCGTTTGTACATGTCGTACGCGGTGATAAAACCAATGGGGGTTCCAATGAGGATACCTGCGCCCAGGCCACCCAAAAATATGTCCAATACAGCATCCAGATTAAAGCTGTATCCAAACACAACACTGCCGCTGACCAGTACCGCGTTTGCAATACCGCACAGGATACCAATAATAAGGCCGGCAATGTACCATTGTATCCGGGGTGTGCCGTCTTGCTGCTTGATATTGCGCAGCAGATAGCCGGTGCCCAGAGCTATGGTAATATACAAAACTAAATTGGTAAATAATTGCATATAATCCCCTCTTCTCCTGGCAGGATATTTTTTTGTGGCGGAAAAATCAGGTGGTTAACCAAAACGAGGCGTTACCTGCACATAAAGTGCGATTATAGCATGTAAATAACCAGGGAGCAATTACCCGAATTTTGGGCGGTTTTTTGTCCCGGAAAAACAAATCTCTTGCCCTTTCGTTTTCTTTTTTAACATCTCAACGGGTGTTTGTGGAC
>CAYWSS010000051.1:0-15114 GCA_964460505.1 uncultured Caldilineaceae bacterium
GGATAAAGGCTGTTCAACCCAATCGGCCAGCTTCGCTTCTGGCCGGCGTTTCGGGCGCTGTTTATTGGCATTACCGGCAACGTGGTGCTGCCGGCCCGGGCCGGAGAGTTTATTCGGGCTTATGTCATTGGCCGCTCCGGCGGGGTGTCTAAAACGGGCGCGTTTGCCACGTTGGTGGTGGAACGTATTTTTGACGGGTTGACCGTGCTGCTGGTGCTGCTGGGGGTAATTATCTTTGGCATCCAAAATCAGGATTTGCAGCGGGCCGGGATGCTGGGCGCGGTTTTTTATCTGGGAATGCTGGCGGGGCTGTTTGTTTTTATGGCCAAACGGCACTGGGCCGATTGGCTGATTCACAAGCTGCTGCCCGATAATCTGGCTGAACTGGCGCTGAACATTCTGGACGGCTTTACCAGCGGGTTGGCCGTTTTGAAAAATCCTAAACAGTTGGGGATGGTGCTGCTCTGGAATATTTTTACCTGGGTAGCCATTCCCATTTCGTTCTATTTTGCCCTGCTGGCCTTTGATTTTGGCCCGCCTGTTACCTGGGCCGCCGCTATTTTAATGCTGCCGGCCATGGCCCTGGCGTTGACCATTCCTGGCGCGCCGGGCGGAGTGGGGCTGGTTCAACTGGCTGTAAAGATTACGCTGGACACAACTTTTGCCGGTTTGCCCGTGGCCAAAAACTATGAGGAGCTGGTGGCCGCGGCCAGCATTCTGATCCACCTGTCACAGTTTGTGCCGGAGGTAATTGCCGGGGTGATCAGCTTTATGATCGAAGGGCTTTCCAGCGGCGATATCAAGGCCGGGCAACAACTCGGCGCGGGTGAAGCCGAGGTTGCCGCGGCTGAAGGCGGGTGACAGGGGCGCAGAGTCACACGGTTATTGATTTGCGACCCTGCAACCTAATACAGAAAGCGCTGCCAATCCCCCTGTTCGTACAAAATAAACACCTCGGCGGAGTGAGGCAGGTACAGCATTGTGCCGCCCTGAAAAAATTGAACCTGAGAAAACGGCGCAATTCCGCCGGAGCCGGTTTCTGCCAAAACAGGGAAGCCAAGGCGACGTTGCAGTTCCGGATGCTCGCACCACACTTTACCAAAGCCTCTCACCGGCCCTTCATCCCGCGCTTCATTGCAAGAGTATTCGTCGAGCGCGGTGGGATCAGGCACCCAGGTATCGGGGTAAAGGTTTGAGGTTTTTCCACTCTCCATATCTTCTGCCGCCGAATCGATGACCCAGATATAGTCCGGGTTGTCGGGGTTGTCCCACCAGATCATCGCCCCTTTTTGAAACAGTTGGCGGGCGTAATTACGCTCAAAAATCACAAAGTCAACCGGGTGTCCCAGCCGGCTTTCTCCGGCGCCAACCTCATCCCAAAATTGCTTAAAGGGCACAACCGGCTCAATCCCGGTAGGCTCAAATTTTTGTGGGGCCGGGGTAGCGGTAATTGTAGTAGTGATGGCCGGTGTGGTTGATGCCTCGGGGGTGCCGGTTGCTTTTGGGGTTGCGGTTGGCGTTGGGGGGGGAGTTTTTGTGGGTTCGGGCGGCGGCGTCTCTTTCGATTTGAGCGTGTCAGAGCTGCTGCCGGCGGAGCCGGCCCCACCGGAATCGGTCTGGCTGTTGATGGCCGCTGCGGGAGCGGCCACTGCCAGGGTGAGCGTCTCTGATTCGCCCGTTATGTTGTCTTTGTTAAAGGCGCGAACCTGAATGGTGTGGGTGCCGGGCAGCTTGGGGGTCCACGGTTGGGACACAATAAACGGGCTGTTTGCCTCTGGTTGAGCGTTGGCGTCAACCCAGACTACATCCCCATCAACCACCAGTTCAACGCGCACCACACCCTGCGGGTCTATTGAAACCGACTGCACCTGCAATTTCTGATTGGCTTCCACGCTTTGCCCCTCGGTTGGGCTGGAAATAGCCACCGAGGGCTGGTTGCCGTTTTCTGCCGGTTGCCCAAAGCCGGGCGCGCTGCACGCCAGGCCCGTCGTTAACACAAAAATAATGCCTATCATCCATTTGGCGGGATATTTCATCGTCAAGCTCCACTATTTTCAGATCCAAATTGTAGCTTCGGCAAACTGTCAGTTTGTTTGGGTCAAATTAGCAGTTTGACCGTACAGTTTAATTTTTGCAACGTAACAGTGGGGTATTATAACATGGTGGCCGCAGGAAAAAAAAATAAAAATTGAGGGTGAATCTGGGGGGCGAACATTTTTAAGAGGATAAAATGGTTTCCAATCGACTCAGGGTGTCGGCGCTGTTTGAGAGAATTTGCCAGTTAATGGCTACCTCGTCATCTTCAATTGTGTCAGGTTCTGCCGGTAACTCAATGGTATTGGCACTGAGTTTTAGCAGAATTACCGAATCCACCGGTGACCCTATCTCGCTCAATTCGGTACCGGAAGCGTCATTTTCTGTTGTGGAGTTTTCTAAATAAGCGTTTTTCAAGATGGCTTGCCTGATGCGTTCAGTGGCTGCGTTGAGCAGGGGGTGGACATTTTCCGGCTCATCAAGCCGGCCATTACTGCCAACCAGCATGGCCAGACGCAGATTTTCAATGACAGAAGCTACAAAAAGAGTGTGGTCATGTTTTGCGGGGGGCGCAGCAACTAACGGGTGACCTGCTGCGTATTGTTTCTTAGAGACGGCTGTATCCGGCGGCCTTGCGGCCAACTGCGCCAGGGAGGCCAGTAATTCCCGATCCACAGTGTTAGTATCCAGCAGTACTTGACCGTCGCCGTCGGCCAGAAAAGCGCAGACGGTACCGGGCTGAGCCGTTAGCGATTGCAGCGTGGCGGTGAGGATTTCTGATAGGTCTCGATACCGCTCAAGATGCTGGTGAAGAAGGGTGTCTACCAATCGTAAAAATATAAGCGGTTTAAAGGGGCGTAAAATGGGATCGGCTCTCAAAACTCTGGCTTCGCCCCACAATGCCCGGTGCTTTTCCTTGAGCATCAAAATTACCGGAATTCCGGGATCGATATATCCAATGCTTTCCACCAACTCTAAACTGTCAATGCCCTCAATTTCGGCATCTATGATAATCAACTCAAAAGCCCGGTTACTTAGTTCGTAGTAGGCCTGATACCCGTTTGCCACAATCTCAATCTGGCAGCAGGTAGTTAAATGGGCCATACTGCGCCGCAGCGCTTTATCAATATTAGAGCGATTACAAACCAGCAAAATGTTTTTCAAGAGTTGCCCTGTGGATTGGGTTATTAAAGTTCAGCGTTTAACACTATTATAAACGCACGTGCCTTTTACTATGACGCAAAATGTTAAAAAATTAAATAGGAATTTAGGCCCTATGGCCGGTCACTTCCTGTCCGCATTGACATTTTCCTGTCCTGTCATTATCTTTTCTGTCAGTAAAGCCATATTATTATAGAGGTCCAGAAACGTTCTTTCTATCACAACATCGTACTGCGTGCCGTGTCCTTCCTTACGAAATACGCAATACGAAATACGTAAATCATCAGGCAAAAACTTTTCTGGAGTACCATATCGAGGGAAACCAAACGGTGAGCATAGAAACTCAACATAATTTAGCCGGAATTCAGTTTCATCAAAATAACGCCAAACAAGCCGAACTGAGCCGAATGAAGTGGATTGCCACAGCCCTGTTGTTGTTTGCCACGGCTGTTTTTGTGGTGGCATCACTTTTTGAGAGGCAACATTTTTGGGTGGGGTTTGTGCGGGCCGCGGCAGAAGCGGCCATGGTGGGGGCCATTGCCGATTGGTTTGCCGTTACCGCCTTGTTCCGGCATCCGTTGGGGTTAAAAATCCCGCATACGGCCATTATTCCCCGAAAGAAGGATAGTTTTGGCCGGCAATTTGGTTTGTTTGTGCAGAACAATTTTTTGTCGGGGCCGGTGATTTCTGCCCGGCTGCGCTTGATGAATGTGGCTCAATCTGTGGCCCAATGGATGAGCCGGCCCGAAAACAACCGGGCCGTAGCCAATTTTGCAGCCATGATACTGCGCGGATTGGTACAGGTCGTAAAAGATGAAGAAGTTCAGGTGCTGATTGAACACAGCATTGTCACACAAGCTCGTTCGGTGCAAATTACGCCATTTTTGGGCAAGCTGTTGTCTCTGCTGGCTTCGGGCAACCGGCAAAAGGATTTGCTGACCGGCGGGGTGAAGTTGTTTGTTCATTTGCTGGAAGAAAATCGGGAGGCCATTCAAAATTATATTAGCCACGAAACCCCGTGGTGGCTGCCCAAAACCATCGATAAAAAAATCTACCAGCGGTTTGTTGGTTCCATTGAAGAAACCCTGCGCGAAGTTGACGCCGATCCTGACCATCCGTTTCACGAAAAATTTGATGAAATACTGCGTAACATTATTGAAGATTTAAAAAATTCTTCCGAGTTAATTGAACAGGGAGAGACATGGAAAGAAGAGTTTCTGGAATCGCCGGCGGTGCAGGAGTTTTCGTTGTCGTTGTGGCAGGATATTAAAACGTGGCTGCTCGATCACAGCTCGGAGCAAAATAGCCAATTGCGGGAAACCATCCGGCAGAGCGTCCAAAAATTTGCGCAGGCCATTGAGGATGATGATGTTTTGCTGGAAAAAATTAACCGGTGGCTGGAAGGGTCTGTCCAGTATCTGATTAATGCCTACGGGCACGAGGTAGGATATCTAATTGCCACCACCGTTTCTGAATGGGATGCCGAAGCCACTTCTCAAAAAATTGAGTTACAGGTGGGCAAAGACCTGCAATTTATCCGCATCAACGGCACTCTGGTGGGGGGGCTGGTGGGGCTGGTGATTCATACGGTTTCTATGCTGTTGCTGTAAGTGGTAGATGGCCCTGCGCTACTTGCTCAACCGGTGGCAGGTCAGGTACAATCCTCTGATGTCAGAAACAGCAAAAAAACAATCCTCAAATGTGGGTATGCGCGGTAAAACCTTGCGCAAAATAGTGAAAGACAGCCGTTACCTTGCTTTGCAAAATCAAATCCGCCGCCTGGATCAGCGTCTGCAAACGCTCCGGCTTCGTAGTTATCGCTACACCTGGGTCAGACTGATTGTTTTTTTTGTTGGCCTTACGGCGTCTGCGGCTATTTTATATTTTGGGGGATGGCAGTCTTTTTGGCTGGGGGTGCTTGTATCGCTGTTGCTTTTTGGCCTGGCCGTAACCATTCACCGCCAGATTAACACCGGCATTGACCGGCACGAAATCTGGAAGCAAATCAAGCAAGCCCAACTGGCCCGCATGACGCTGAACTGGCAAAAAATTCCGGCCCTGTCCCGCTTTGATCCCCGTTACACGCATCCGTTTGAGGCCGACCTGGACCTTGTGGGGCCACGCTCGCTGCACCGGCTGATGGATGTGGCCGTTTCTCACGAAGGCAGCCATCTGTTGCGGGAGTGGCTGACAACATCTGCCCCAGGAATGCATGAGGTTACCCGCCGCCGGCAACTGGTCCGCGAACTGATTCCGCTTAGCCTGTTTCGGGATAAATTGATTCTTAATGCTGCCCTGGCCTCGGGCACCCGCAAAATGTGGGATGCGCACCGGCTAACCACCTGGCTGGAACAATACACGGACGCCCCCTCGCTGCGGGTCTGGCTGTTGGTGTTTGGCGGCCTGGCCGCACTGAATTTGGCGGTGGTGCTGCTGCATGTGGCGGGGATAATTTCTCCGGCGTGGTACACATTGCTGGTGTTTTATTTTGCGTTGTTGCTGCCGGCTAATTCAAGGTTAGTGGGCGAAACGTTTCAACAGGCCACTGCTTTGCAGGCTGCGCTGCACCAACTGGGTGTGGTGTTTAGTCAGATTGAAAGCTTTTCGTACCGGCATACGCCCCACCTTAAAATTCTCTGCGCTCCATTTTTGGATCGCCCCAACCGGCCCTCAAAGCAGCTTGGCCGCATTTCCCGGATTGCGACGGCGGCCGGACTTCGCCAAAACCCAATGATGTGGCTGCTGCTAAATCTGTTTTTTCCCTGGGATATTTTTACGGCCTGTCAACTGAATCGATACAAAGCCAACCTGGCTCAATATGCGCCGGGCTGGATGGCGGTCTGGTTTGAACTGGAGGCGTTGAGTTCTCTGGCCAATCTGGCCTATCTCAACCCCGACTACACCCTGCCCGCCATTGTTGAATTGAACAACAATGGCTCATCGCCGGTTTTTAGGGCCGAAGCGTTGGGCCATCCGCTTATTGCCGATGCGGAGCGGGTCAGCAATAGTTTTTCTATTGCCGGGCTGGGCGATATGGCCATTATCACCGGTTCTAATATGGCCGGCAAAAGCACATTTTTAAGAACGGTGGGCATCAATTTGGCGCTGGCCTTTGCCGGCGGCCCGGTCAATGCCCAATTGTTGCATACCGGCCTGTTCAGGCTGTTCACCTGCATCAAAGTGACCGATTCTGTCACCAACGGCATCTCTTATTTTTACGCCGAGGTGAAACGGCTGCGGGCGCTGCTATCGGCCTTGGAAGATGAGCAATCACTGCCGCTTTTTTTCTTCATTGATGAAATTTTTCGCGGCACCAACAACCGGGAGCGTTTTATTGGCAGCCAGGCCTACGTGCAAAATCTGGCCGGCAAGCGGGGCGTGGGGCTTATTTCAACTCACGACCTTGAGTTGGCAAAATTAGCCGACCAGCTTGCAGCCATTGATAATTTTCATTTTAAGGACGATGTCACCGGCGACCGGATGATCTTTGATTACATTCTTCAGCCCGGCCCGTGCCCAACCACCAATGCCTTAAAGATTATGCAACTGGAAGGGTTGCCGGTTCCTGAAAATAAGGGGTTGGGTTAGGGGTTGGGAAAAACGTTTTTGGCTCTTTAGGAATTGCCGTGCGCCGGGTGTACCCCAATATGTAGTGGCGCACCCTTGTGGTTGCCCAAGGCAGGCACAAGACCTGCCGCTACACCACGGAAAATACCAAAGCCCACGTTTTTTCTAACCCCTAACTCCTGATCCCTAACCCCTTATTTTCAGTGCAAATTAATTTGAAACGAGAGTGCAAATGCCGGAAGGGCCAGAAATTCGGCGAGCTGCCGATGAAATTGCCGCCGCGATTGTGGGGCGGGAAACCGTTGAACTGTTTTTTGCGTTTGACCACCTTAAGCCGTACGAAGCGCAGTTAACCGGACAGCAGATCATTGCCGTTAAATCCAGGGGCAAAGCGATGCTGGTTCGATTTGAAAACGGTTTGAATATCTTTAGCCACAACCAGTTATACGGCAAGTGGATGGTCCGCAACGCGTACGATTATCCCCTGACTAACCGCCAGTTGCGGCTGGCAATCCACACCTCAAAGAAATCAGCGCTGCTTTACAGCGCCTCGGAAATTGAAGTGCTGGCTGACAGCGTATTGGGCACCCATCCGTTTTTGAGCAAACTTGGCCCGGACCTGCTGGACGAATCTACAACCGTGGAGCAGGTGGTAGACCGGTTGATGCACAAGGCGTTTTACCGGCGCAGGTTGAGTACCATTTTGCTCGACCAGCATTTTCTGGCCGGGATGGGTAACTATTTGCGCAGCGAAGTGCTGTTTGTGGCTCAACTTCACCCCTTGATGCGTCCGGTCTTTTGTTCTCCCCGGCAAATCAGGAAACTGGCCGAAACCGCGCTCAATCTCACCCGGCAAAGTTGCCGGACCGGCGGGGTGACCAACGATTTACAGCGGGCCGAACAGCTTCGCGCCCTGGGCGCTGAATTTGAGCAATACCGCTTTTGGGTGTTTCGCCGCCAGGCTGAACCCTGCTACCGGTGCGGCACCCTCATCAGCAAAGAGGTTATCGACGGGCGACGCCTCTACTTTTGCCCGGAGTGCCAGCAACTGTAACCGGTTACGCCCCGTCGCCTCAATTCTCCCGTAAAACAAAGCGCCATCAATTATTGATGACAATATTTTTGGTCGCACCCATTTTGGCGCCGGGAAATTCTGGAACTCCCTTACACACTGAAACGATGCCCACCGGCAGTCACTTGAAACGATTTTTGACTTAGGAATGGTGCCTAAATAACTTACCCAATTGGGACCGGCAACATATTGCGTATTGCGTATTACTTACTCTGTAAAGAGCAAAATTATCGCAGTACGCAACACTTGCGCCGGCCCCCTGCGGGTCAGTGCAGGTGTACGAAGAAATGGGTAAGTTAATTAATTCTCATTTCTTAGTTAAAAGGTGTCCGGTAGTGAGGGGAAATAATAGGTTTACGGCTCTTTGGGAATTGCCGTGCGCCGGGCGTACCCCAATATGTAGTGGCGCACCCTTGTGGTCGCCCAGGGCAGGCACAAGACCTGCCGCTACACCACGGAAAATACCAAAGACCCAGGTTTACACTTTAGGCCAAAAGATGAGAGATAATCCTTTCATTCCGACAATTCTGCTCTGAACTGGCGGGGAACAAGAGCAGGATTTGAAAAATAGAAGGATAAAGTGACTGTCACCTTTTTCGCGGGACTTATGGGTAATCGCCAAACGGAGACTCTATGACACTTTAGTTTCCGCTAAAATTAATTGACATAAAGTTGAATTAAGCTAGATTTTGGCTAAAAACCACCTATAAACGGGTTATTTATTGACATAAGGTTGTTTTCTCAATGTTTTGGACTTGCCTGAGCATGCTGAACTTTGAGAAATGCCTACAAAACCGGTAACTACTTACCCCCCTCTAACTTCCCCCTCGATTCGGGGGGGATTGAGGGGGGGTAAAAACGGCAAAAGGACGCTACTATAGCGGCTACAAAGGTGTGTGCCTAAGTAGTTACCAAAACCGCATAAAATCGCATAAAATCGTCAATATACGGCACTTATGTCAACCAAACTCGACTTATGTCAATACAACTTAGCGAAAACTAAAGTTGTTAGTGGTATTGCTCTGGGATCCGTGAAAGAATAAGCCCGCCGGCAAAATGGGGCCAGGCTTGCCGGGATATTTTATATTTTTAGTCGATAATCCGGACCCAATCCGCACGCCGGCTCACAAACCACAGTTGGTTTTGAACCGCATTGGGGCGCAGCGAAACCTTAAATTCCTGCTCCTCGGTTATACAAAATTTCCTTGCCCAAAAAACGAACTTTTTACTGGTAAGCACCTAATAAGGTTATCTCATTTGCAGGACACAGACAAGCGCGGATGAACGCGAAAAAAAAGACTTTAATGTCCGCGCTTGTCCGCTCTCGTCTGCACCCTTAATAAAATGTGTCCAAATTTCCTGCGTTGCTTATTGAGGAACAACTCTAATGTAATTCGGTAGAGGCGAGGTCACCCGGATTGATGGTATCAGAGCAAACAATCTTGGCAGATGGGCCAAAACCGGCCATAATATCTGCTCTGGTTTCTAAATTGTAGAACAAACTGTTAGTTTGTTCGGGTCAAACTAACAGTTTAACCTACAATTTGGGCAAAAAATAAATTATTGAAACCACAAAACTTTGAGGTAGACAAGCAATGCGAATTTTATGCGTGGACGTGGGCACCGGCACCCAGGATATTTTTCTTTACGATTCCCAACTGGATATGGAAAACGGATTTAAGCTGGTGGTTCCGGCCCCTACAATGCGGGTGCATCGCCGTTTGAAAGAGGCCACCCGGCGTGGCAAAGCCGTGGTGCTGACCGGCGTCACCATGGGCGGCGGCCCCAGCCAATGGGCGGCCAACGCTCACATCCGGGCCGGGTATCCCGTTTTTGCCACGCCCAACGCCGCCCGATCATTTAACGATAATCTGGATGTGATCCGCGAGATGGGCATTGAGGTCATTGGCGAAGATGAAGTGGCGGCGCTGCCCCAAAACGTGGTGCGCCTGCAATTGCAGGATTTCGATTTTCAGGCCATCGCCCGGGCACTGAACGAGTTTGGGGTATCGCTGAAAAATCTGGATGCCGTGGCCGTGGCCGTCTTTGACCACGGCGCGGCCCCGCCTGACGTGTCAGATCGCCAGTTTCGTTTTGATTACATTGCGGATCGGATCCAGGTGGACAGCCGGTTGAGCACCTTCGCCTTTAAGGCCGAAAACGTGCCGCCAATCATGACCCGGTTGCAGGCGGTGGTTTACTCGGCGCAAGATGTTGATGCGCCGCTGGTGGTGATGGATACCGCTCCGGCGGCAATTCTGGGAGCCACGCTCGACCCCACCGTGCGAACCCGGCAGCGGGTGTTGATCACCAATGTCGGCAATCTGCACACATTGGCCTTCCGATTAGGGCCGCAGGGCATCGAAGGCGCGGTTGAGCATCACACCGGCATGTTGGATCAACCCAAACTGGATGGCTTGCTGCTGGCTCTGGCCGATGGCAGCCTGAAACACAGCGACATTTTTAACGATCACGGGCACGGGGCTGTCATTGCCCATCCCGACCCGTTGCCGCTCCCTGAAACGGGATTTGGCCTGGTAGTAACCGGCCCCCGCCGGAATCTGATGCGCACTTCTGCGCTGCGCCCCTACTTTGCCACTCCTTTTGGCGATATGATGATTGCCGGCTGTTTTGGTTTGCTGGCCGGCGTTGCCGATGTCATGCCGGAGTTGGGGGAAACGATTCGCGCTTCAATTTACAAAGATGGAGACAGCGGCATCGCCCCGTGGGACACGGATTAATGCCGGTGAAATATTGCATCCCTCCAATTTATGTTATAATCCAAACTCTCTACGCCCCGGTACGCCTTACTTCCGCCGTATCTGGCCGATTATTCCGGTTGATAGCCGGCAAGTCAGCAACCGGGGTTAAGTAAATTGCCGGAGAGAAAAATGCCCGAAAAAACAAATACAACCCCAAAGACTGTGGTTTTAATTTATCTGTCGCTGGTGGCACTCGGCGTCTTTCCGCTGTTTGTTGGCATGGCCCCGGTAACAGGCATTTTGGCCGTGGTGCTGACGACGCCGTGGAGTTTTTTGCTGGGCATTTTAATCGATACCATCGCCCCAACGCTTTTGGACAATATCTTTATTGGATTCTTGCTGATTGTGATTGGCACGGTCATCAACGCGGAACTGTTGTATATGATTTCAAAACGGATTATTGGAGGAAAACAATGATTGAACTGATTCAAGATGTACCCGGTAATGTGGTTGCGTTTAGCGCCACCGGCAAAATAAGCGGCGATGACTACGAAGAAGTCCTCATTCCGGCTGTGGAAGCTGTGTTGAAAGCGCATGGCAAAGTTCGTGTGCTGGGCTATTTGGGGCCGGATTTTGCCGGTTTTGAAATGGCGGCCATGTGGGACGATGCCAAAATTGGCATGAAACATTTCACAAGTTGGGAGAAAATTGCGCTGGTCACCGATGTTGACTGGATAAAAAATTCGGTGAAAGTATTTGGGTTTCTGGTTCACGGCGAGGTCAAACTTTTTGCCAACAACGAGTTTGACGCAGCCAAGGCGTGGGTTGCTGAATAAGCAAACTTTGTAATAGAAAAATCTTTGGTTGAGCACCTGTCGGTTATGGACAGGTGCTCAAAATTTTTAACCGACATTGATTTTTTCAGTTGTTTGTTTCCCGTGATGGTGATAAACTGTCACATCATTGCCACGGGAATATGCTGGAACTGTGGCACCCCAATATCAATAGAATAGAAGGAAATGCCCCATGAAAAATCATTTTCGAATTTCAGGTATCCTGATTGTTGGACTATTGCTCACATTGCTTGCTGCCGGCACTGTGCTGGCCCAGCCCCCGGCAGGAGAACCGTACACGGTGCAGGCCGGTGATGAGTTGGGCAAGCTGGCCGAAAAAGTGTACGGCGACCCGCTGGCCTACCCTGCCATTGTGAAGGCCACCAACGCCAAAGCCGCCGAAGACGACAGCTTCGCCGTTATCACCGATCCGGATGTGATTGAAATTGGCCAAAAACTGTGGCTGCCCACAAGCGGTGGCAGCGGTGAAACTGGCGGGGCAATGGCTCCGGCAGCACCCGCGAACGGCAGCCGGTTAACCGTGGAGCAGCTTAAAAACGCCACCTACAGCGGCATTTACGACCAGCCGGTTACCCTGACCGGCGGCAAGTTTGAAGGCGAACCTTTTGTAGAAGGCGGTGCCTCTCGCCCCACGGTCTGGTACATTGATAACAGCGAAACCTACGGCGATCTGAACGGAGACGGCGGGGACGATTCCGCTGTTTTGCTGGTGGAAAACTCCGGCGGTAGCGGCGTGTTTTCCTACGCGGGGGCGCAGCTCAATCAGGCCGGTCAGCCGCTTGATGCCGGCACCGCGCCGCTGGGCGATCGCACCCAGCTTATTTCAATGAGCATTGCCAATCAGCAGGTGGTGGCCGAGATTGTAACCCCCGGCCCGGATGAGGCGTTGTGCTGCGGCACGCTCAAGGTACGCAAAACTCTGGCCCTGCAAGACGGCAAGCTGGCCGAGGTTGGCTCCGAGGAATTGGGCAATGTGTCACTGGATGACCTGATGGGGACCCATTGGGTGCTGGAACGGCTGGATCGCGATCAGCCGGTGCTGACCGGCACCATCATCACCGCAGATTTTGCCGAAGGGCAGGTGGCCGGCTCGGCGGGGTGCAACAGCTACAACGCATCCGTCAGCAGTGACGGCGGCCAAAATCTGGCCGTTGGCCCGGCCATTTCTACCCAAATGGCCTGCGGGCAAGCGGTGATGGATCAGGAACTGGCCTACTTAACCGCCCTGCAAGGTGCCACCCGGTGGAGTTACCAACCCGGACAACTCGCCGTCACCTACTCCGGCGAAGATGGTTTGTATGGCACGCTGTTTTATGATCCTGCCCCGGCGGCAGAGCAAGCCGCTCCCGCCGAAAGCATGGACTCTGCTGAAATGGCGGCTGCGCCCACCGAGGTGATTACCTACAACCCCACCGCTGTTCCGGCAGAACGTCGGGCCGGCTCCTGCTTTGCCAACGCCATCGGGTTGGGCCGGGCAGATGCCTGGCGCTGTACCGTAGAAAACCAGATATTTGACCCCTGTTTTGAAGTGGGCCAGGAGCCGGCGATTGTGTGCGGGGCCGGCCCCGCTACCGGTGACATCGGTTTTGCTTTGGCGCTTGCTGAACCGTTGCCCGTTCCGGAGCCGGGAAACCTGTTGCAGCCGTGGCTGGTTGAACTGGCCGGCGGGCAAGCGTGTGGCCTGATGACCGGCACCGTGCCCGGCGTGGGCAATCGGGTAGCGCCCTACGGCTGTCCCGATGGCTCCAACCTGTTTGACAATTTTCAGCAGGGTGAGGTCTGGATGGCCGAAAAAGCAGTCATCGGTTTGAATGATGGCGGCTTTTTCATAGAGCAATCTGAAACGGTGCCGCTCGCCCGGGTGTGGCAATAACCTGAATTTCAAAGCCGGAGAGGTGATTCTATCTTTCCGGCTTTTTTAGTGTAAGGTAGCAAGAACAGCAAAATGAACAAAATTCCACCGGTCATGGTGACTGTTTATCTGGTGCTGGCCGTACTCAGCGCAATCTCCGTTTTTACCGGTGATGACCCCCTTAACGCAATATTTCTGGTGTTGTTGACGATGCCCTGGAGTTTTTTAATCAGCCCCATTGTTGATGCCATTAATCTGTCCGGCAACATTGTTGCCGGTGTAATGATTGCCATGATTGGGGCGGCAATAAACGCCTGTCTGCTCTATGTGCTGGTAAAATGGGTGGTTGGCCGGGTAAAAGAGCGGCATAATACCTGATTAGAAGCTTTGAATTTGAGGTTTCTCTTTTTGGGTAAAAGGCTGCGCCAAATACCTGCACTGTCCAAAGGATTATGCAAGGGGCTTACCACGCCGGTAATCGGGGAAGTGATTTTTAAAACCCGATGATGCAGAATAGGTGAGTCGAATCCTGAGTAAAATTCACGCCATGAGACCATCTCTGACAAAATTTGCCTGGCTCTCTATTGGAGCGGCCATTATCACAATTTCAATGAAACTGGCTGCATACAGCGTCACCGGCTCGGTGGGGTTGTTGTCTGATGCGCTGGAAGGCGTGGTTAATTTAATTGCCGCCAGTGTGGTGCTGATCACCCTTAAAGTTGTGGAGCAGCCGCCCGACGACGAGCATGCCTACGGGCACGACAAAGCTGAATATTTTTCCAGCGGCATCGAAGGCACATTGATTATTGTGGCGGCGGGCAGCATTGCCTACACCAGCATCCAACGTCTTATTTACCCCCACCCGCTGGAACAGCCAAGCCTGGGGTTGGCTCTGGCCGCGCTGGCTTCTGTCATTAATCTTGTGGTCGGGCAAACCCTGATTCGAGCCGGTAAAAAACACCATTCTATCACGCTGGAAGCCGATGGGCATCACCTGATGAGTGATGTCTGGACATCGGTGGGGGTGGTGGCAGGTGTAACCACTGCGGTGGTTACGGGCATCAATTGGTTCGACCCGATTATCGCCCTGGTAATGGGTATGAAAATTGGCTGGGATGGCATTCGCATTTTCCGGCGCTCGGCCATGGGCTTGATGGATTCTGCCATTGCCCCAACGGAAAAGATCAAGATCGAGGTTATTCTCAACCGGTACCGGCAGGAGGGCATTGATTGGCACGCCCTGCGTACCCGGCAATCCGGCGCGCGACGCTTTATCAGCATGCATCTATTAGTGCCGGGAATCTGGTCAGTGCAAAAGGCGCACACTCTTTCTGAACGGTTGGAGACCGATATTCGGCGGGCTGTGCCCCGCGCCTCGGTTTTTACACACATTGAACCGGTGGATGACCCGGCAGCATTGAACGATCTGTCGTTGGACCGGTGACAACGGCTTTTGACAATTTACCAGGCCTGGCGGCTCCAATTTTCGGGGAGCCAGCACTGTGTAGCGTCAGATGCGGCTCCGTTTGGTATCTGACGCTACGCGCGCCTCACTCCTTAAATTTGGATCCACTGAGAATAGGGCTTTGTACCAATCGCTTTACAGTATCATCCATATTTACACCAAGTTGTGGTCATTGCGATATTTGTTGCGAAGTGCATCGATACAAACGAGTTGGCCTTCGTCATCTTCGTAGTGCCAAAAGTCCCAGCCGTTGTGGGCTGACTTTTTTAACACCTTTGCTGAAACTTTATGTATAGAACCAATATAATTTCCCATTTTTAACTGCGAATCAGCTTTGATTGTGGCAAAATGTTCGCGTGATTTAGAAAATAAGGTTTGGCCTACTACTATGTATTGAGCCTCTAGCA
>CAYWSS010000052.1:0-15106 GCA_964460505.1 uncultured Caldilineaceae bacterium
TCGGTGGTCGCTGGCAGCGGGAACATTGATGCCGAGCATGCCGGGGTGGCTCCCGGAGCACGGCTGACCATCGTCAAGACCTACGATTTTGATCAGGTCTGGCACACTTGGGCCGGAGATTTTCTGGCCGCCTGTGCCTGGACTCTGGAAAACCGGGAAGTTCATCGCATCCGGGTGATGCTGTCGGCCCTCAGCTGGCGCGTGGATCTGCACATCATCGCGGCCCTCACCACCACCGCCGGTGCCCTGATTGGTACCGGCTTGGCAACCAGTTCCACTGCTTCCGACGCGGCGTGTACGACAGAGGCAATCCGCGATGACTCGATAGACCGTACCCCGCGTGCCCGCCTCGGTAATCAGTTGCCGCTCGAACCAGTTGCGCAGTTCAATCTCTGATACGTTTGCTTTGCGAACCACATCTTCAATGGCCTGCTCGTAAAACTGGGCCAGCGCCAGGTCAACATCGCCCACCTCTTCCAGGTCCTGATGGGTAATTTCGCCCGCCGTCCGGTCAATTAGATTTTCCCAGAGCTGGTAGCAAACCACCTGCAGTTGGACCGGTTCTACAAATTGGCCCAGAGTGGTTTCAATATCCAGGCTGTCACCCGCGCCGTGTACCCGAATTTGGCGCAGGTTATCAACCAAACTCTCTGCCGCGCTTGCTGCAAAAGTCCGGCCAAACTGCTCCGCCGGCATTTTTATGGCCTCAAGCGCGGCCTCGTAGCCCATACGCTGCATATATAACCGGGCGCGCAAATTACCGGGCAAATAATGGGCATACGGGTCAAGCGCAGCCACATAATCTTCGCGCAGGCTCAACACAACCCACAAATAGGGGTCGTTTTCCATGGCCTGAGCCAATCGCCTGAAAAAATTTTCCCTGTCCTGCCAACGGTCCGCGTGCGTGGTGACAACTTCTTCAAACTGGTCGATTAGCAGTACATACGGCGTTTCCTGGTATTCCTCATCCTCCGGGTCTTCCTGTAATTCAGTTTCAACGGCGTCGTCATAATAGTAGTGAATTCCGTCGACACTGGTCAATTGGGTCAGAAAATCGGTAATAGACATGTGGGTAAATCGACTGGGGTCGCTGTCGCTTTCATCCATGCTCAACAGCAAATTAAAGACGTAGATATTCTCTACATGGTCAATGCCCGCCGGCAGTTCGCCGCTGACCCGGCCTATGGGCAGTACCGCCAGATTCTCTGCCCGCAACTGCGGCACCAAACGGGTGTTGATGAGCGAGCTTTTGCCGGCGCCGGATTGGGCGTAAAATAGCACCAATCGCTCGGAAATGACCAGTGACAGCAGTTCTCTGGCTTCCGCCTCCCGCCCAAAAAAGCGATTGCTTTCGGCCTGGGTAAAGGTGCGCGGCCCAACATACGGGTTGGACAGATAATCAGGCTTTTTAACCCGCACCAGCGTTTCGTCTTTGTCGGGAGCGGGCGCTGCCGGCGCTCTGAGCACGGTTGCATCCACATCAAAACGGAGCGCAGCACTGGGTTCGGTGTCGGCTTTGTCAAAGGTAACGACCGGGGGCAGGTGAATGACAAAGGTTGAACTGCCCACGCCAATCACATCGCCATCATTCAACGTTTGCGGCGCATCGATTCGTTCTCCGTTAAGGTAGGTGCCGTTCATGCTGCCGACATCTCCCACAATATATTTTCCGTTGTCCCAGGTAATTGTAGAATGGTGACGCGAGGCTTTGAGATCGTCCGGGGGCAGCACAATGGTGTTGCCGGCTTTGCGGCCAAGGGTGACCATTTTTCGGGTTAGGGGATAAAATTCTTCCGTGTCTTGCATTATCAAAGCGGGGCCGGTGGGTTGAATTTGTTTTGCCATTTTATCCCTCCCACTCCTGATAAAGTTCCCGGGCATATTGGGCAATGGTGCCCCAATACACCTTAAATTCAAATTCGCTCAGATATTTTCGCAAAAAGTCTCGCTCAACATCGCTGGGCGTTACCTGCACAGACACGCTGGTTTGTTGCAGCGGCCGGGGCTTAATCAAGCCCCAGAACAGCACTTTAAAGTCCCAACTGCGCAAGTCGTAACCCAGCAGCACCAGCGATGAGTCGGCCATGGCCTGCCGCACGCGGCGCGGAATGGGGTCTGCGCCGCGCCCTACATTTTGAGAGATGGCCACCAAAAATTCCATGTAGTCGTCTTCAGTCAGCACCATTGAGCCTGGGTTTGTTACAGAGCCGTGAAGATGATACACCAGCGGCTCTTCGGGAGAAGGCTGGTAATTGTCATTCAGCACCGAAGGAATGCCATCGAGCGCCTTGTGCCACCGGCAAATTTCGGTGCGCGGCTTTTTACCCGCCCGTTGCAACGCTGCCTCAATAAAGTTATGGTAGCTGGTCGTCAGATAAATGGGCAGGGGGAACTCCGCAAACTCCAGCAGCGGGTCCAGTGTGCCCTGATCAAACCGGGGATAGCCCAATCGCTCGGAAAATTCCGAAAAGACAACATCGTCAAATTCTTCTTCCAACTCTTCCAGAATATTTTTGGACACGGAGTCCGCTTCGGCAATATCGAACAGCCGGTTTTTTAGAAAATTGATATAATCTTCTTTTACCGCGCGAGAATCTGTGGCGGCTTCGTCGGTAACACTTAAAAATTGAGTCATCTGGGGCAGGCTGTTTTTGTTTGCCAGCGGATAATCGATGTAGCGGGAATAGGCGGACACCACCGCCTGATGGCCTCCAAGAATCAGGTCGTTACTGACCACGTTGCTAATAAGCGGCACAACCTTGCCGGCCCGGATACGATCAACAATAGTTTGCTGCCAGGTTCTGGCTACTTTTCGACGTTCGCCAGTTTTGATTCTGGGCATAAGTGGGTATCCTTATTTAATCTATCAAAACAACCCGAAAGCCGCGCCACTTGAGTTTGCTGTCCGGATCGGACCAGCCCCGGGCGCTGCACCTGAGCCGGGCCGATGGATCCCGAAACGAACCGCCCCGGTACACCCGAAAAATATGATAAGCGGCTATTTTATCTTCGCGCCCGTCACCGGTACGGTAGGGGTAGGGAAAATCGCTGGTTTTTACATCCATGCCCCACAACGTGCTGGTCCACTCCTGCACATTGCCGGCCATATCTGCACAGTCAAAAGCGCTGTTACCCTGCGGAGAAAAATGTCCCACTGCCGAAGTTTTACCCAAACCGGTCTCTGCCGCGTTGCATTTTTCAACGGAAAACTCATCTCCCCAGGGATACACCCGCTTTTGCCCCTCAGCAGCAGCCCACGAGGCCGCCTTCTCCCACTCGGCTTCCGTTGGCAAACGATAGCTGCGCTCGGTGTGAGCGCTCAACCAGCGGCAGTAGGCCTGGGCATCGTGCCAACTTACCCCCACCACCGGGTGCTCAAGTTTGTTTGCCGGCGGTTGTCTAACTTTCCAACCTGCCTTTTTGGGAACCGCCTGCTTTCTGTTTTGTTTGATAAATTCCGCGTACTGCGTGTTAGTTATTGGATATTTACTTATACGACAGGATGGTAATTTAACTTCATGCTGCGGTGCTTCTTCGGTTTCGCCGCTGTTACTGCCCATCAAAAAATCACCGGCAGGAATGTGAACTGTTTCCGGCTCATACGGCAGGAGCGGCTTTTCCGGCTTGAGATCATCCACGCTGATCTGTTCCACGTTGCCGGCAATCAGCAAGGGACGAAGTTCTTCTTTCAGCAGCGCAAAATCACGTTCACTAAGCTCAGCCGATAGCGCCTCCTTGATCAAATCGATGGCAGTTTGATGATCACTAATCTGATTCACCAAATTGAGCGGAGCGCTGCCGCCATATTTTGCCTCTCGCTCTTTAAGAACAAGTAGATTTTCATTGACTCGTTGCAATATTTTTTTCAGAGTCGGCATAAAAAATCACCAATGTTAAAGCTGTATTTATGGTAAGTAAAAAACTCAACTTTGTCAATGATTTTTTTCGGGCCGGCTCTGTTTTCAGTCAAACAACTGATTTACCAATGGGACAATGTTGGTCAACGGTTCATCGCAGGGGTAAATATCCGGTTGTTTAACTGACCATTTTTTTCAGAGCAGATAAACTCGCGCGCCGGAAGAAGTTGCGGTAAGCTTCTGTTTCGGCCAAAGCCAATTTCAACATCTCCTCAATCATTGCGACCGTATTTTCATCCGCCGCCTGATTGCCCGGCCTCAGTACCAGAATATCATCTTCTTCCACGTAGACAGTGAGCTTGCCCTGGGCCGCCAGCCAATCCAGCCCCAAGCGAATGGTGGCTATTTGATGGCCCAGCGCGGCGGCCATTTCTTCCAGAATCACTTCGCCCTCTTTGTGAGCGAGAGCGTATTTTATCAAGCCCATCACCTGTTTCACAAATGCCGGAAACGAATCCGGCGACAATGGCTTTGCCACCAGAAACAGTCGCTGAGGTTGCACTGAAAATGCCACTTGCTGAAAAACATCCGGGCCGGGCGGCGTTGTCCAGATAACCAGATTTTTGGCGGGGTGCAGTTGGTGCCGGCGCAGCGCTTTTGGAAATTCGGTGGGGGAAGCGTCGCCTTCTGCCCACACCACCACATCATCAATTGGCCATTGACTATTGTCAACTCCCTGCCGCCAATCGACAAATTCCACCTCGCTGACCGCCGGTGCCGGTTCCCACTCGCGGGCTGCAATCCATTCAATTTGAACGGCGCCGCCGCCCCGAAAATCATTGGGACCGAGAGCAAACGCCAAATCGAATGTCCCCTGCGGAGAAGTTTCAGCCGCGCCGCGCCACCAGATAACCTTACGCTGTTCGCCCCCATCACCTTCCACCAGCACCCGCTTGTGAGTTCTGGTTTTGCCAAACAGCGATTCAGCGGCAATCTTCAGGCCGGTGCAGCCCAGTTTTACCGCCGGATTACCCGCGCCAAAGGGCGCCAGCCGCTGAATGGCAGCCAGCAAATTTTCCGAAACCTGAGCCAGCTCAACCAGCAAATCAAGCCGCAAAACCCGTTCACCGGTCAGCAACCGGCAATCCTCCAATGCCGTCGAGAGACCGCGCCGAAACGCGCTCACATTTTCCGGCAGCAGCGAAAGCCCCGCCGCCATAGGATGCCCGCCAAAGCTATTCAGTAAATTGGCCTGACTTTTGATGCCCTGGTGAATATCGCAGCCGGCCACGGATCGGGCGGAGCCGCGCCCCAGCCCATCCGGGCGCAGGGCAATGAGAATGGCCGGTTTGCCAAACTGTTCCACCAACCGGCTGGCCGCAATGCCAATCACACCGGGATGCCAGCCGGCCGCGGCCAAAACAATAGCGTTGTAATTGCCCAGAGACGGTGTATCTTCAATCTGGCCCAGCGCCTGCACCACCACCCGGTCAACCAGCAATTTGCGCCGGTCATTGAGCGCTTCAAGTTGCAAGGCAATAATTCGGGCACGGGTGAGATCAGGGGTGGTCAGCAGTTCAACCGCCAAATTGGCATCGCCCAGCCGCCCTAAAGCATTCAGCCGGGGCGCAATCCAGAAGCCAATGTGGTTTTCGGTCAGGCGAGCGGTTTTGATATTTGCGCTTTCCAGCAGCGCCTGCAACCCCACCCGAGCGGTATCCTGCAACACGGCCAAACCCCGCTGCAGCAGGTAGCGGGTGTCGCCGGTTTGCCGGGCCACATCGGCCACAATGCCCAGCGCCACCAGATCAAGCAGCAAATCCTCATCGCCGGCCCGGTTGTGGGCGCGGTACAGGGCCTGCGCCAATTTGTAAGCCACACCCACGCCCGGTAATTCCCGCAGCGGGTGATTGGGCGGCAGGCGTTTGGGATTAATGGCGGCCAGGGCCGGAGGCAATGAATCGGCCAGATCGTGGTGATCGGTAACAATCACCTCAACGCCGGCGGCTTGCGCCACGGCCAGCGCTTTGTGTTCGGCAATGCCGGTGTCGCAGGTTAACAGCAGGTTGATGCCTTTATCAATTTGCCGGGTCAGGGCCGAAATTTTGATGCCGTGGGACTCGGTCAGGCGATTGGGGATGTAATAACACACCTCGCCCCCCAAATCCTGCAACGCAGAAACCAGCAGCGCCGTAGAGGTTTGCCCGTCCACATCAAAATCGCCCCACACGCAAATCAGTTCCCGCCCCTTGATGGCCCGGTTGAGCCGGGCCACGGCGGTTTCTACGTCGGGCAAATCGGTGGGTGGGGCGGGTTGGTAGGCATCCGGCGAGAGAAAGGCGCGGGCCTGCGCGACCGGGGTTATGCCGCGCTGCGCCAGCAGTTGGGCTAAAATTGGATCACCGGTAAATTCAAGAAGATCAGAGGGAATATTAAGTTGGGACGGCAGTTGCCAGTTGGGCATTTGGAAAAAAGGGTCAAACAGGATTGATTTTGTGCTTACGCGGCTACCAGCAATATCTGTTCTACATCTTGAGGCAACTCAATTTGGATAAAGTAGTCAGCCGGATACAGGTAATCTTCGCCGGAATCATCGATGACCCGAATGTGTCCTTTTTCGGCAGCAGACGCATCGGGTAACACCTGATAGATTTTGCGCAAATCCAAATCATCACAATTTTCATTTTTGACACAAACGGCAAACTGAGGTTGAGGCTGGTTTTGTTTAATCATTCAAGCTCCAGAAATCGCTTAATTTTGAATCGTTTTCTGCCGATACCGTGCGCTTCGTACCAGTGGATTTCGGCTAGATATACCTTCTCGTCGGACAAACGAACGGTGGCACGTCCCTTTAATTTTCGCCAACGCCCCGCTCCATATATCTGCCGCAGCCGTGCCAAATCCCGAATTGAACGGCCTACCGCAATGGTCTCGATGTTGGTAATTTCGCCGATAATCTCAAAGTACATTTATTATGCCCCGGATAATTGACAAAAGCAAGACGCTTTCAGAATTGGATTTCCGCAATCTGATCCCACTCCAGTGAGAGTAAATCAGCAACACTCTCCGCCTCTTCCACCTGCTCCTGCCCTGTTTGTAAACCGGCCACAATGCCCCGGTCACACAGCGAGCGATAAACACAATAGGTACACGCCTTTTTGTTATCGGTTTGCGGAAAATCACTGCGGCGGATGGCGTGTTTGATCTGCTCGAGCAGGTCGCTCAAAAATCGTTCATCCCGCCGAAATAAACTTTGGCTATACGCAAACTCTTCCGCCTCATCGGGAAATTGGGGATACCAGTAGAGTGTTTTGATCGCTTCGGGCTTGATGGGTTGCCCTTGATTAAAGGCGATTCCGGCAGCCGCCAGCGCGTAGGGATAAACCCGGCTCTGCATGCGTCCGGCCAGATATTCACGCGGGGGTTTCTTGTGGGATGTTTTCCAGTCGATGATCAGGAATGTGCCGTCCGGCTGCCGAAGCAGCGCATCAAAGCGGGCCGGCAATCGAAAATTTCGCAGCGGCGCAGACAAACTCAATTCGGGCCAGATTTCTGCGCCGGTCAATTGTGGGGGGCGCCGGTGCAGATAGCTTTGCCACCAGCGCTGCAAGTCGGAGTCACCCCCATCCAGCGAATCTGTCAGGATTACCTCGTCCAGCCCAATGAGGTGCTGCTGCACCAGCCGGTGAAAATCCCGCCCCAGTTGCGCCAATCGCTCCGCCTCCTCCACCGGTTCAGACTCGATGGCCGGCCAGCGCAGCTTCTGCAAATATCGCAACTCAAACCGGTGCGGGCACGCTTCAAAATCCTGCAAGCCGGATTGGCTGAATGTGAGTTTTGTTGGTGAATTCATTGGATACCTTTTTACGGGAGTAGGGAGTGACCCTACTGCCTACTGCCTACTCCTTACTCCCTACTCCCGTTTCCTCCCACCACGTTTGCAGCGCCACAAACGGCACCGACGGCTGGTTATTCGGCTTGTTGGGGAACTGCCGGCCCACGTTCCAGGTAACCACCAACTCTTGTTTGGCGCGGGTGATACCCACAAAAAAGAGGCGTACCCGCTCTCTGACCAGATCGAGCCTGGCTTCCTCTGTGGCAAAGCTCTCGATGTAATCTTCCTGATTTGCCAGGGCCTCAAGCTGAGCCAGCGCCTCAGCCTCCAGATTGAGCGAATCGCGCACAAACCATTTTTCGGAGAAGTAGGAGTCCTGGGGCTGCATAGAGGGGAAGCTGTAATTGTTCAACCCCATCAAATAAACCCGATCCCATTCCAGTCCCTTGGCCCGGTGCATGGTTGAGACGGTTACTTTGCCTTTGGGCGGCTCAAAGCCGGTGTCATTTTCATCAAAACCCAGAAAGCGGCGCTGGTTGCGGGCAATCTCGGCCAGTTCTTCCACAAATTGAGGCAGTCGAAAATCGGGATGATCGGTTGCCGTGCGACGCAGCACCACCGCAAATTTGTGTGACAGCGCCAAATCAGCCGGGCTGTCGAACAAATCCTGGGCCAGCAGCAAAATCAACTGGTCAATGGGCAAAATGGCCGCTTTCTGCCAGCGTCGCGCCAGCAGTTTGAAACCCCGCAAATATTTCTCGGCCAGCGCGAGGGGATTGGCGGCTTGCCCATCGCCATCATCCGCAGCCTCATCATTTGTAAACTCACTGATTCGCTCATTCGCCGATTCGCTCATTCGCTCATTTGCCAACTCGTTGGCCCAGTCGGGGTGAGTCTCGGCCAATTGCTCCAGTTGCTGCGCCGGCCAATCGCGGCCGGGACGGGGCCACAAATAATCCTCCAGACGGGCGCAGTTGCGCAAGCTCTGCTCAATCCACTCAAAAATGGGTTGCAAATCCTCTTTGTCCCAATTAAAACGCTGCCAGACGTGGAACACGGTGGCCAACTGACCCGAATCGCCGGGGCGGGCCAGGCTTTTCAGGACGTTGCCCAACACCCCGGCGGTGCTGCGGGTGGCGGCGGTGCTGTTGAGCAGTTCCACGTAGGGCACCTCGGCCCGGCGCAGGGCGTTGGCCGCATCTACCCCGCGCTTGTTTCGAGCATCAAGAATGGCCACCGTCCGCTCCGGATTCCTGGCCAGCCACTGCTTCACCGAGCGCACAATCGCCTGCACTTCCTGTTCAGAGCGATATTTTTCGGTACGAAAGTGAATTTGGCCGGGCCGGGCCGGCGGGTTGGGCTGGGGGTCTCCGGCCGGGGTGGGTTCAATCTCCGGCAGGCCCAACGCGCTCTGCACCTGCGCGTGGGGATGCTCATCCATGGTCCAGTTGATCAGGTGATTAGCCAGATTAATGATGCTCTGCGTCGAGCGCCCCGACTCCGGCATCGGCAAATTGACCACGCCTTCTTTTTGTAAAAATTCCCGCAGATATCTGGGGTTGGCGGTGGTGAAGGTTTCGTAAATGGCCTGATTGGGGTCGCCCACCCGCACCCAGGTTCCGCCGCTGCCGGCCAGCGAATCCAGAATCTGCTCCTGAAGGCGGCTGCTGTCCTGGGCTTCGTCCTCTAAAATGCAGGGCCATTTTTCCTGTAAACGAGCGCGGAATTCGGGGTCAAGTTCGATGGCCTGATAGGCCAGCCGGATTAAATCGTCAAAATCGACGCCGGTGCGGGCCAGTCGATTCTGGTAATCGCGGTAAATTTCGATGCCCAGTTGGGCCAGCGGCATCTGCTCGTTCCGCTGCCGAAACAAATCTTCCAGTTGGTACGGAGTCAGGCGGCGATCTTTGGCCCGCTTGATAAAACTTTGCGCTACGGACATGGCCAGCGGGGGCAGATGTTTGCGCATCAATTGGCGGGGATTGACCGTTGGCAGCAGGTAATCTTCAAGCAGATCGCTGTTGGCGGCCAGCCGGCTATCCACCACCTCGCGCAGAATAATCTGCGCCGTGCGCTCGTCAACAATGTCGTAATCCTGGCTTAGCCCCACCAGCGAGGGGCGCTGCTGCACAATCTCGTTGGCCAGCGAGTGAAGGGTGCAAACCCGGTAGTTGAAGCCGGGCAGCAAGCCCTGCGCCCGCACAAAGCCATCGACCCGGCGGCGAAAATTGTCCACTGCGGCATTGACCAGAGTCACAACCAGCACTTCCTGCTCGTCATCCACCCGCTGCACCAATTGCGAAGCCAGGTAGGACAGGATGTGGGTTTTTCCGCTGCCCGGCACAGCAGACACCCCCAATCGCAGCGGGCCGGTGGCGTTGAGCACAGCGCGCAGGATTTTTTGTTGTGATGGTCTTGGCGTGAAAGCAGGTTCAGTCATAGGCAGAAATTTTAAAGGATGAAGGCACAGCAATTCCCGGTTTGACAATTATTGTCGGCATTTCAGAGCAGAATTTTCGGAATGATAGAATTTTGATTCACCGCAGGTTCTGTAAATTCTGCTCTTGCACCGACAAAAATCAGGCCGGCTAAGTGGTTATCGGCGGCACAGTTTCCAAAACGGGAATTGCTGGAGCAATATTATCCTGATGTCCATCGTATTTGTGGTGAGGGAAGTGGATAGCTCCAATTTTCGGTGATGCCCGGTATTGTCATAACGAAAAAGCAAAGTTTTTACAGCATTCATGTAATGATAAACATACATCAAACGATCCGCTGCTATCTCAGCATCCACAAACTTGTGCAAACTCAAAACTGAGCCATCTGCGAAGTAGAGTTTACCGTGTATGAATCCTTCATAAGTTGCTCGTTTGTCGTAGGCAACATTGGACGATTGAATTACAAGACAGAATTCAATTACCTTGCAAATTTGTCGAAAGTAGAGTTCAATCCGCAAATTCAATTCTCTGCAACACATCTGCTTTTTCGTACAAACGATTCAATAAACGGTATTCACCGATCCATTCGGCAAACTCTTATCCAGGTATCGGGTGGTGAATACCAGAATTATATAATTTGCCGCCGGCAAGGTCAACCACATCAATTGTTGCGCTGTAATTGTCGCAGCAATCGCTGCAACACCAGCAGCAATTGGCCGCGCTGTTCGTACCCTTGTTCGCCCACTTCGGCGTTGGTAATGTAGATGTGCTTGCGGCAGCGGCGGGTGAGGCCCAACACCAGCCGCGAAAGTCTGTCGTGCTGGGCGGCTACTTCGTCGGCATCGGTCCAGGGGCGGCCCGGCTCCCAATCGGCGGCCAGAATGTAGGGGTGGGTTAGCGGCTGGGCGATGCGTTCCCACCAGCCGTTGCTGCCGGCATCGAGCCAAAACTGGTATTCAACCGGGCGATTGCTCATTAAAAAGGTGGTGGCGGGGGTAATCAGCACCGTATCTTCGGTATCGGGCAGGGTGTCCCAACCGCGAACGTATTGCGCCGCAGCAATGCCCTCTTGGATGGTAACCAGGTAGGCCCGGTTGAGCTGGCCGGTGGGGGGTGGTTCTTTGCTGTCTGCCCGGTGTGGCACCTGCCCGGCCACACGCCGAAACTGGCGGGCGGAATCGATCAGGTTGGCCACAATTTCGCCCGCTTCCAGCCGGTTGTGGAACCCAAAACCGGGCTGCGACAGCAGTTCTCCAAACAACCGGCTAAAGAAATGGTCGAGCGCGGGTGGGGTCTCTCCGCCGGATTGCGCCGCCAGCAGCCAGTCGCGCAGCCGGTCGAATCGCGCTCCAGTTTCGTAGGAAATGCGCTCGCGCATCGGCCCTTCGATTTTTTCAAAAGGGGTTAGGGGGCAGGAGTTAGGGATTGGGGGTTGGGCAGCGGGAGGTGCGGGCCGGTAGACCACCTGGGTGAGCAGATTGGCCCGGATCAGGTCGAGGCCTTCAATGGCTTGATTGAGCGCTTGCCCTACATCAAACGGTTCGGGCAACAGGTTCCAATGGGGAAAGGCGAGCCGGGCCAGGGTGAGCATTGTTTTGGCCGCCGGCTCCTCGCTGAGCGGGCGGGAGGGACGGTGGGAACGGGCGGTCAGCCCCCGCTGCTGCATTCGATGGACAAATGAGAAGCGCAGCGCATCGCTGACAAACGGGGCAAGCACGACGATTTCTCCGGGCAAAACGCCGCCGGCAATGAGTGCTGCAACCTGGTCGATGACCCAATCGACCATTTGGGGGTAGAACCGTTTTTGCTCGAAGGTGAACACCCGGCGAGGATCGACCGATTTACGATTTACGATTGTCGATTTACGATTTGCCGTATCGCCGCCCCCGTTCGCAGATTCGTTTTTCGTAGATTCGCCCATTCGCTCATTCGCAAATTCGCCATTCGCAGATTCGTTTATTCGCTCATTTGCATTTTTCCCCACAAGAAAGTGGCTCAATTGCTCGCCCAGGGCCAGCATATCCGGTGGGGCTACGTGAGATTCAGTGGCACGGGTTGTTTCATCGCACAACTCGGCCAGGGCCTGGCCGGTGCGCCGGTTGGCGCCCAGAAAAATACGGAAACCGGCCTCTTCATCATTAACCAGCAGGGCCGACTCGGTGTGGGGCAGCCATTGGCGCAGAATATCGTGGGCAAAGGGGGTGTCTTCTTCAACATTGTCAACAATCAAGTGACGGTATCGCCCGGTGAGAAATTGGCGCACGCCGTCAACCGGCCACAGGTGCCGGTAAAAGGTTTCGATGCGCAGGGAGAAGTCGAGCAGGTTTCGGGCCAGGCAGTATTCGCGAAAGCGATTGACGCAGGCCTGGGTATGTTCCAACGCAATGCGGCTGCCGGGTTCAAGGGTCAATGAAGCGGCCAGATGTTTGCCCACCTGCGTGTGAGGCAATCCAATTAGCGCCGCTTTGTTAAGGTTGTCCAGTATCTGGCTCATCAGCCGGGGCAGCAAAATGGTGAGGGGGACCACGTTGGGGTCAAAGTATCCCTCTTTTAATAATGGCGCAATGGCCTGCCGCAGGTAATATTGGGCGGTTTCAATGGTTAGAAAAACGGGGCGGGCCTGCCCCCGGCCAAACCCGCTGGAGGCTGTCCCCAGCGGCCAGAAAAGGTCGATGGTTTTTAGGGCGAGGCCATTTAAAGTAAGAACATCGACGGTGCCCGCGCCGGGTAGGGCGGGGTCACTCAGTAAGGCCCGGTAAGGTTGGGCCAAAGTAAGCTGCGGCACAACAACTAAAATAGTGCCGGCCGGCACGTTGCCGGCCAGCAGTATTTTTAGATGCTCAACGGCTTGAGTAGTTTTGCCTGTACCGGCGGGGCCGGCGAGAAATGTTTTTGTCACTGGGGTGAAAATGCAACAACCTTTGTCGGTTTTAGCTTGTAAAGCATACGGGTTTCCTGATCGACCATTTCAGCGGGTTGTACCCCGCCGTAATACGAGTCCTGGCCGGTGTAGAGCTTGGCCATTTTATTGATGTGGTCAAATGCACCCTCCTCGGTAATTTCCTCAACCGTGGCCCGAACCTCAAGATAGCGGAATGAATTCTGAGGATCGATGATTAACACGGTTGCCTGCGGACGGGCTGTCATATTTTTATCTTTTAGCCGTCCGCGAGTGCTGTTGACCAGGACATGGGTGCCGTCATAGTCGCACCACACTACCGAGAGTTGGGGTTGCCCACCGGGTAACACCGTTGCCACTGTGGCATAATTTGGTCCTTCCAATAAATCAACGTGTGAAGCAGGAATTACAACAGACATATATCTCTCCTTAATTTAGATTGATTTATATCGACCATTAAATTATACGCCAAACTTCTTAAAAACCAAGGTTTTTTTGGATTTAAACGAGAGAGAATGCTTTTCAAAAGTTCGCCGTCAACATTTCAGGCCGGTACTTTGTCTCAACCTGGAGAGACTCCCTTAACGCATTTGCCCGCCGGCAGCCACAATTTCCCGGTTTAGGGCCACGTTGTCCAAAAAACCAAAGTGAAGCTGGTCGTTGGCAATGAGGTTGGCCCGGCGCATGACATCGGCATACGCTTTTTGCAAATATATCCTGGAGGTATCCATTTGGCCCATTGCGCCGGCTATTTTGCTGTGGGTGTAGTAAATTTGAGCGCTGGAAATTTTTGGAGATTCAATGTAGGTCAGTTGTTCCAGTTGGGTTATTGCCCGATTTGAGCTTTTAAGCGATTCGGTCAGGTTTCTTAAATCAAAGAATCCGGCAGACCGCAGATGGCAGCCCAACAAATTATGTTCGGGATTATTCTCGTCGGCGGCCAGCTTGATCATACGGTTGCTCAGTCGCACGGCGTTAGTAACGTTGTCGTCTCCCCCCAGGGCGCGGTAATAATTAGAAAGGGCCTGATAACTTCTAAACATTAAGCCCAGGTCCTTGCGCTCTTCAGATTGGCGCATAGCTTGCTCCAGATGCTCGGCCGCATCGTCCATGTTTTTCAGGGCGGTAAAAGTTACGCCAATCGAAATATAGGCTCGTATTTTGCCGCGGGAGTGCTGCGAGGCTGCAAATATTTTCTGGGCCTGTTGATAGTGATCCAGGGCCTTTTCGTAGTCGCCCAGGTTGTACCAGGCATCCCCGGAATGATAGATATCCCAGCCAACTTGTAACGTAGCGCCAATATCTTCGGCAATTTTACGGGCTTCAGTCAGACGATTTAAAGCCGCCGAATAATCGTCAACCAGCATGGCCAGCCCGCCCAACCCCCACAATGTCCAGGCTTCCTCGTAGGGGTTATTGGTTTCGCGGCAAATTTGGAGGGCTTGCTCAAAAAAGTGCGCGGCTTGCTCCGGGTCGCGCAGGGTATCGGTGTAAATATTGCCGATCAAATTGGCCAGGCGGCCCTGCCTGGGCCGATCTTTTAATTTCTGGGCAATGGCCAGCGACCTGGCGGCATACTCCATGGCGTCGCCTTCACGCTGGGTCCACAATACGCGGGCAATGCGTTCCAGAGCGTACTGTTCGCCCCGTTCGTCATTATTTTTCCGGGCCACTTTCAGGGCCTTGCCGGCTGTGTCTGCGGCTTCCTGTAATTTACCCACATGCCAGTAATAGGTTGACAGGCGCGACATCACCTCTACCCAGCGCTGCTTATCAGCCAGGGTTTCGGCCAGTTCCTGCAACGTTTCCAGAATGGCAAATTCGCGCTCCCGGTCCCCCATCATGTTTGTGACGCTGCGCTGCCAGCTTAACAGTTCAAACCGTTCACGCAGATTTGCAACCCGATCTTCCTCCGCTAATTCCGGGGCCAGGTCTTCCAATATCTCAACCGCCTGGGTCAGATATTCCACGGCTTCGTCATTGGCGTAAAATTTGTAGGCATGCTCACCGGCCTGCCGCAAGTAAGGCACGGACTTTTCATCCATAGCGCCGCTCATAAAGCGGTGTGCCCGCCAAC
>CAYWSS010000053.1:0-15054 GCA_964460505.1 uncultured Caldilineaceae bacterium
GGTTTACTCGCATTCCAGAAAAATGTTCGCCCAACGATTTACGCAATACGCAATACGCAATACGCAATACGGATGTTATTTAGGAAAAAACTTTTCTGGACATCTATACCGGACAGGATGATTTCCATGTCCGGTATTTTGCATGTTAAATGTAGTTTTGTTTACGTTTAATTTATGGCGCCGAACGTATTTCTGCCGAATAGAATTAGGAAACACCAACCTGTTGATTACGTTATACAAAGGACAAATACAATGAACACCAGATTGCAGAGTATTCAGGTAAAAATTGTACTGTGGGCCGGCGGTTGCCTGTTAATAATGGGAGTAGCGCTGGTTACTTATGGCGCTTTGTCGCTGCGCAATACCGCCACCAAAGCGGCGGAACAAAATCTTCTGGCCCTGGCAGAGGCCAGAGCCAATAAAATTGAAGGCGAGTTGGATACCGTCCTTGACTCAGCCCGGACGATGGCTCAGGCGTTGGAAGCCGTCAAAACGGAAAGCTCCGTTAACCTCACGCGGGCGCAGGTAAATGCAATGCTCAAACGGGTGTTATTAGATAATCCGCAGTTTCTGGGCGTTTATACCCTGTGGGAACCCAACGCCTTTGACAATAGAGATGCAGAGTATGCTAACACAGCGGGGCACGATGAAACCGGCCGTTTCATTCCGTACTGGATTAGAGATGAGCAGGGCAATGCTGTCGTTGAGCCATTAGTGGATTACGAAGTGGAGGGCGCGGGCGACTGGTATTTGTTGCCCAAACGCACCAAACGGGAAAATATCCTTGACCCGTTTATGTACCCCGTAGCGGGGGAGGATGTCTTAATGACCTCGCTGGTTGTGCCCATTGTGGTTGACGGCCAATTTTACGGCATTACAGGCGTTGATATCCGGGCAGATTTTCTTCAGGAATTGGCCGATAATACCGATGCCTTTGATGGAACTGCGGACCTGCTCCTGATTGGCAATCATGGTACGTTGGCCGGAATAACCGGGCAGCCGGAGCAGCTTGGCAATCATATGAAAGTTTATCACACTGACTGGGAAGAAGATTTGGGTTATATCCAAAATGGAGAAACGGTCTACGAAGCTGATGAAGGCCACATTGCTGCATTTGTCCCCATTCATATCGGGCAAACCGGTACGCCCTGGTCGGCAAATTTAAATGTACCCACCCGTAAAACTTTGGCAGAAGCAAACCGGTTAGTGTGGCAAATGGTTGGTATTAGCGTGGTAATATTTATTGGTGTCCTGATTCTGCTCTGGTTTTTGGCCGGACGTTTGGCCAAACCGCTGGTTATTATGGCCGACAGGGCTTCTAACATTAGTTTAAAAGGTGAGTTAAACCGGGGAGTCTCGGTGGCAGCCAGGTAGTCTTTTGCCGGGCAAGGGGGTGAAATTGGGCAGATTGCTCACTCACTTAACGGTATCGAGCGATATCTAACCGGATTAGCCGATGTTGCTTCCAACACTGCAAACGGTGACCTGACTACCATTGTTACACCCTTATCTGAGGCCGATGAGTTAGGTAACGCATTTAAACAGATGATTATCAATTTGCGCAATTTGGTAACCGGGGTGGCCGAAACCGCAACCAGCGTTACATCAGCGTCTATGCAGCTTTCTTCGGCGGCGGGCCAGTCTGGGCAGGCTACGGCTCAAGTGGCTCAAACTATCCAGCAGGTGGCCGCCGGCACTTCACATCAGGCGGCCAGCATGACCAAAGCCACCCAGCTTATTGAGCAAGTGTCTCAGGCTGTGACTACGGTATCCAGAGGCGCGCAGGAGCAGGCAATAGCCGTGGGTAAATCATCTGATACCACCGACCAGATTGCCGAGGTTATCCGGCAGGTAGCTGCTAACGCCCAGGTTGGGGCCAGTGGCTCCGCCCAGGCAGCTCAGGCGGCTCGTGAGGGGGCATTGACCATAGAGGCTACGATTGAGGGGATGGAAAGTATTCGTACTACCGTGGCGCTTTCTGCCCAAAAAGTGCAGGAAATGGGGCAGCGCTCTGACCAGATTGGAGCCATTATTGAAACAATTGACGATATTGCCAGCCAGACCAATCTGCTGGCCCTCAACGCGGCTATTGAGGCGGCGCGGGCCGGCGAACACGGCAAGGGTTTTGCCGTGGTTGCGGACGAAGTCCGTAAGCTGGCCGAAAAATCAGCCGCCGCCACCAAAGAAATTTCCGGGCTAATCAAGGGCATCCAACAAACTGTGGCCGAAGCAGTAAACGCTATGGATGAAGGCACATTTGAAGTTGAAGTGGGGGTGTCCCGGGCCGACGAGGCCGGACAGGCGCTTGCTAACATTCTGCAAGCCGCCGAAGCGGTGAACGAACAGGTAGAGGAAATTGCCGCTGCTGCTCAGGAAATGAGTGCCTCATCGCAGGAATTAGTGGGTGTCATGGAAACAGTTTCGGCAGTGGTGGAAGAAAACACCGCCTCTACCGAAGAAATGACGGTTAGTACCACAGAAGTGATGGATGCTATTGAAGGCGTGGCCAGTATCACCGAAGAAAACAGCGCCGCTGTAGAAGAGGTGAGCGCCGCTGCTGAAGAAATGAACGCTCAGGTAGAAGAAGTTACCGCTTCGGCCCGGTCATTGAGTGATATGGCAGAGGCGCTAAGGCAGGCGGTGCAACAGTTTAAGCTTTCGGACGATTAAAGGTAGCCAGGGCAGTTTAATAGACATTATATCGATTTAATTGAAATGCACTTTTGTCCTCGTCGTGTAGAGCAGGATTTTCTGAATGACAGGCTAAAAATCCTTTAATTCCGGAAATCCTGCTCTTTCCGGGTGACATAAGACTAACCGGTATAATGTTTAATGTTGATATGCGGCCAATCGTTAACCTTTCTGAAAACTCCGCACAACTGGAGACGCGGCCAACGCAGAGCGTGCCAACGAATGGGCAACAAACACTTGCGCCTGCGGGTAGTGCAGGTGTTCGTTTCATATTCGTTGACGCCAAGGCAGGTAAGCTATTTCTGCGGAGTTTTCAGTAACCTTTACGTTAGTTTTACTCAAATCTGCTCAAGTACCGCAAGAAAATACCGATAAATATTAATGTCAGGATTAATTCTAATTAGCCGATTTGTGCAATCTGGGCCAAGCGGGTTTTTGGGTGCAACCAAATTGTAACTCATCCCACCGAGAGCGCCACATCTTTGAAACAGTAAACAGGGACTCCTATGGAACTTACAGTTGCCATTAGTAATCACAAGGGCGGCGTGGCTAAAACAACGACGTGTGTATCGCTGGGGGCGTGTCTGGCAGAGGCGGGGCACCGCACCTTATTGGTTGATCTGGACCCGCAGGCTGATCTAACGCTGGCCGTAGGGCTGGATGCCGAAGGACCGGATTATTCCGTTGTAGATTTACTGGATCATACCAACCCGGAATCTACCGCAAAAATCACTGAGATTATTCACGCTACAAAAATTGAGGGGTTGGACATCCTGCCCGCCGACCCCCGGTTGGCCAGCGTTGAACGCCTGCTGTACGATCAGGAAGATTACGAAATGCTGCTGAGCAAAATTTTATCACCCATTCAACCGGAATATGATTACATTTTGCTGGATTGCCCCCCCTCGCTGGGAGCGTTAACCTTGATGGCCCTGTCTACGGCTCACAGCGTACTGATTCCGGTTCAGGCAGAATTTTATGCAGCCCGGCGGCTTGACCGGCTGCTGGATGTGGTCGATGTTGTGCGCGATCGGCTGAATCAGCATTTGATCACCTATCTGGTCGTAACCATGTACGATCAGCGGAATCGCATTTGCCGGGGGGTGCTGGATCAACTACGCCTTAGTTTTTCCAAAAGGCTGCTGAATACCGTGATTGGGGTAGATACCCGTTTGCGAGAGAGTCCGGCGGTGGGAGAACCGATTACTATGTATGCTCCCCGGACGCGGGCCACTAAACAATACCGGGAATTGGCTCGCGAATTGGATAATAAAATAAAGCAAGAAAAGGAGAAATGATAATCATGACCCGCAAAAAGAAACTAAACGCCAGCCTGGAAGGGTTGTTTTCAAAATCCGGTTCAGAAGCGCCCGCATCCAAAGAAGAACCTCCCGCTCAAAGCGAAGGACTTGCGCCGGTAAATGAGGCAAGCGCAGAGGTTCAGGTAGATGCGGCCCCTTCAGACTCTCAAGCCGTGGTTCCTGCCGAGGCGGATAATAATAAGGTGGTGGCAGATAAACCATCTGCCGGCGGGAGAAGCCCGGCAACCCGTGACAAAGATATTGTTGCTGTAGCCCATGAAAAGCAGTTGGTGGTTTTTTCGTTGGCCAATGAATATTACGGTTTGGATATTACCGTGGTAGAAAGCATTATTCGGATGGAACCGGTTACAGTTGTTCCTCACGCGCCTATGTTCATTGAGGGCGTTATCAATATGCGTGGGGAAATCTTGCCTGTCGTCGAACTCAGCCGTCGTTTTGGCCTGCCAAAAGGGGAGGAAACCAAGGAAACCCGCATCATTGTCGTAGAAGTGGGCGACTTGAGGGTAGGCATGGTGGTTGATGCCGTAACCGAGGTGTTGCGCGTGTCGGAGGATATTATTGAGCCGCCTTCTGCCTTGGTGACCTCTCTGGAGACGGCGTTTATCAGCGGCATTGCCAAAATTCCAGACCGGCTGGTTATCTTACTAGACCTGGAAAAAATCCTTTCGGCTGAAGAGAAAGCTGAATTATCTTCGGTGCCGGCCGCCGTATAAAAAAAGGCGCTTTGGGTATCGGGATAAGCCGCCGCTCTTTTACCAGCGATTCAGTTACATTATCCGGTACTAATTGCCCTTTTTTTATGTAAGAGTTGGCCAGAATTCCTAACTCGGTCTGATTTTTAATATGTTCACGGAACAGCTTACCACTGGCAATGTGCGGAATATTAAATGCTTCGCGTAGCGCATTTGCCTGTGTGCCCTTGCCGGAACCCGGCGGGCCAACCAGGGCAATATTCATTGAATACTCCTTGTTTAAAAATTTCGGCTCTCTGGTAGTTTGCAGGATCGCTCTATAAAAAGCGTGGTATCTGCCACGAATTACACGAATTTCACTGATTTTTTATTTTTTCGTGTTAATTCGTGCAATCCGTGGCAAATTCTTTACTTTGACCCTGCGAAATCCTGTAGAGCCAAAATTTCTTGCTCCGCCTCATAGATTATTGTATCATGATTCACTGAACCCTCTGTGCAATTTATAAATTCATCAGGAATCAGGTAATGTTTGTTCGCGCAAAAATTTTTTTCCCCGCGTTACTTTTTTTTCTTGTCACATTTAGCATCTGCCCCTTTTCTGCCCGCGCCCAGGAACCGGTAATTCTTACGGATGAACAGGGCAAATATTCTCTGGGGTTGTATCTGGAATACCTGGAAGACCCTGCCAAAGAGCTAACTTTTTCAGATGTTTCATCGTCTGAGTTTGAACCCCGATTCACATCAAGCCGGGAAGAATTCCCCAACTTTGGCTTTACCAACTCCGCTTTCTGGGTTCGCCTGACTGTGCGAAATGAGGCTTTACACACCATCGACTGGCGGCTGGATTTGGGCAAATCATATGCGCGCATAGATTTTTACCAGCTATCCGGTCAAGCTCAAACCAACCTCAGAGAGATACATACCGGCCGTACAATGCCCTTTGACTCGCGTGATGTTAAACATCCACGCTTCATTTTTCGGGTGACCCTCCCTGCCGGAGAAGAACAGACCATATATCTGCGCTTGCAAAAATTCGATGCGATGGTCCTGCCCTTTACCCTCTGGTCGTTTGAGGCCTTTGCTCAATATGATCGTACGCAACAGTTTTTATTGGGATTGGTCTTTGGCATTCTTTTGATTATGTTGAGCTTTAATCTGCTCCTGGCCATCTCACTGAGAGAAATAAGCTACTATTTTTACGCGCTGTTCATTGCCGGCGCATTACTTTTTTTCCTGACAAATCAAGGTTTTGCTCACCAATATTTATGGCCCAACCTGCCCACCCTTAACCGGGTTGCTTTTATTGTTTCTTTAGGCGCAGCCATGTTTTTTGGATTAAAATTTGCCACGGCTTTTCTGCAAACGGGGAAGTTTTATCCAAAACTGGATAGATTTATTACCTGTTTGGTGGTGGTTGTCGGGATACTGACGGTTGTCTCCATTGTCATCCCTTTTCCCCAATATATTTTGTTGCCGTTAGTGGTGGTCGTGAATATCGTGATGCTGGTAACCGGTGCAGCCATGATAAGGCAAGGGTATCGTGCGGCCCGATATTTCTTGCTGGCCTGGTCGCTGCTACTGGTGTTTGAACTTCTCTATGTTGTGCTGTTGGTCAGTGGGCAGTCATTTAACCCAATACTCAACTATCTTTTACAAATAGGATTGCTGGCTTCAATACTGCTCCTGGCTTTTGCATTAGCGGATCGCATCAACATTTTGAAGCAAGATCGGGAATTGGCCCACGATCGAGCCTGGCAAAAGCAGCATGAAAGCCTGCGCCTTAAAGACCAGTTGAACGTTACATTGCGAGAAACCCGTGAAAAACTGGAGTTGCGCGTTACTGAACGGACCGCAGCCCTGACCGAGACCAACCAGAAACTTGAGCGAGAAATTGCGGAGCGTGTTCAAACCGAGGAGCAGTTGCGGCAACGTGAGGGGTTGTACCGCCAGATGTTTAGCGAACATTCTGCGGTTAAATTACTGGTAGACCCGGATACCGGCAATATTGTTGAGGCAAACAGAGCCGCCGCAGTATTTTATGGTTACTCTGTAAATATCCTGCAAAAAATGAATATTGCCGGTATCACTACGATAATACCCAATGAAACGATCCGGATAATGCAGCTTGCCAGAGAGCGGAAGCAAGATTATACGCTATTTGAACATCGACTGTCGTCCGGGGAAATTCGCAATGTTGAGGTTTTTGCCGTACCCATATGGGTACGGCAACGTGAGCTGCTCTATTGCGTTATCCACGACATCACCGAGCAAAAACAGGCAGAGATAAAATATCGTAATGCCAACGTAGAATTACAACAATATGTGGAGGAATTGGCAGCACTTAACCACATTACCCAAACCCTGGCCTCAACCCTTAATTTTGAGAAGGTGCTGGATACCGTTACCAGGGAACTGGTTAAACTGTTTGATGCAGACCGGTGTGGGGTTGCCCTGCTCAATGAAGAAAACACCGCCCTGACAACAGTGACAGAATCAACCATTCACTCCTATATTGCCGGTACGGTTGGCGAAACTTTACTCCTGACAGATAACCCCTTTACCGTAAAGGTTATTGAAACAAAAAGAGCCTGCATTTTAACTGATAACGATATTAGACCCGTTTCAAATGATTATCTGGAAAACATGGTGGAGCAGCGTTTACAATCTATAATGATTCTGCCACTCCTGTCCAGAGGACAGGTGATTGGTACAATTGCCGTAGAAACCACCCAGCCTGACCGGATTTTTACGCCTGCCGAATTGGAACTGGCCGAAACTGTGGCCGGTCAAATTGCGGGGGTTATTGAACACGCCCGACTATTTGATACCGAGCAACGTCAGCGACAAATAGCCGAAAGTTTGCAGGAAGTAGTAACTATTTTAAGCAGCAGCTTAGAGCAAGAAATTGTTTTGGAAAAAATACTGGCCCAGCTTGGCCGTGTAATCCGGTATGATGGAGCCGGGGTTTTACTGCGGGAGGGTGGGGAATTGGTTATTTCGGCCGGTACCGATTTTACAGGCGGGTTCATCGGAGCGAAAATTTCTCTTGCCGAATTGGACCCGGTAGTGCGGGTATTTAAACAGCAGCAGGCTATAATTATTGCTGATGTGCATGCTGATCCGCACTGGAAAATTTGGCCGGCCGGCGAGAAAATCAGGGGCTGGATGGGGGTTCCGTTATCAACCAGCACTAAAACTATTGGCGCGTTAACCGTTGATAGTATCAAACCTGATTCTTACAGCGCCGGTGATGCCCAGGTTATGCAGACTTTTGCCAACCAGGCCGCCATTGCTATTGAAAACGCCCAATTGTTTGACGAACTTCAGCAAGCTAAAGACACTGCCGAATCTGCCCAACGTGTAGCCGAGGCTGCCAGCCGGGCCAAGAGCGCATTTTTGGCCAATATCAGCCACGAGTTGCGAACTCCACTCAATGGAATTTTGGGATACGCTTATATTCTTAAACAAAACCTGTCCGCCAATCAGGATCGCCAGAGGGATGGCTTGAACATAATTGAGCAGAGTGGAAATCACCTGTTAACACTGCTTAATGATATTCTTGACCTGGCAAAAATAGAAGCGGGCAGGGTAGAGCTTTTTCCGGGCAAGTTAAATTTGCCGGATTTTCTAAACAACGTGTGCGAGATTATCCGTATTCGGGCGGAGATGAAAGACATTCATTTTAAGTTTAAACTGTTATCTCCCCAACTGTTCGATCAACCTGTGAATCAAGATGCTGACCCTTTGCCAGAGCCTGTAGGGCCGGGCGAACACCCCCATCTGCCCCAATTCGTATACGGAGATGAGAAACGTCTTCGCCAGGTTCTTATCAATCTTTTGGGCAACGCTGTAAAATTTACCGACACCGGGGGGGTAACGCTTAAAGTTGGCGAAATTAATCGGCGCAAAGATTCCGAACCCGCTGAAAACTCGCAACCGCACAATCTGCGGTTTTTAATTGAAGATACAGGCACCGGAATTTCGCCAACAGAACTGGAAGGTATTTTTGATCCGTTCCATCAGGTAGGGGATCAACTTCGAAAAAGTGAGGGTACCGGGTTAGGGCTGGCCATTTGCCAAAATCTGGTTGAACTTATGGGAGGTAGCCTTCAAGTGAAGAGCGAGTTGGGCCAGGGCAGCGTATTTTGGGTTGATCTTCTCCTGCCGGAAGTAACCGATGAGTTGGCTGCTACGCTTTATGAAACCCGGCAAATAGTGGGGGTCCGGGGTGCCCTGCCAAGGGTGCTGGTTGTGGATAATAATATTGAGGATAGGCGGAGGTTGGCAGGTTTGCTCTTGCCCTTGGGGTGTGAGATAATTGAGGCCGGCAACGGGGAAGAAGGCGCGTCAAAAGCCATGGAGCATCCACCCGACGCTATTCTGACCAATATTCCTATGCCAATGAATGACGGAGAAGAATTTATTCACCGGATGCGACGGGCGGCGGCGTTAAAAGATGTGGTTATCATTGCTATATCGGCCCACATTGATGGTGTGGTTCAGCAGCAGAACTTTGCCAAAGGCAGCAACGCTTTTATTCCAAAACCGGTTGATGCTGAACAGTTGCTGCGAGAGTTACGTGCAAATCTGTCTATTGAGTGGATTTATGAGGACTCTGAATCTTTGGTGGAACAAGAACCAGTTGCCCCTATTGTATCGCCATCTGCCATTGAGCTTTCAGAACTGGAAGAATTGGCCCGAATCGGTGATATTCGTGGTATTCGGAATTACGCCGAAGAGCTGGCGCAGGCAAACCGACAATTACAGCCATTTGCCGATAAAGTTATTCAGTTGGCCAAAGGATTTAAACTTGATAAACTTCGCGAGTTCATAAAGTTATCCCAATGAATAAGGATAATTCATTGCCCACCCCAAAAGATACAATTCTGGTTGTGGATGATACGCCCACTAACCTGGGGGTATTGTTTGATTCACTGGAAGACGCAGGTTACCGGGTGCTGGTTAGCACAGACGGGGAGTCTGCGTTGGAGGTCGTTCAAAATATCTCGCCCGATATTATCTTGTTAGATGTCATGATGCCGGACATCGATGGTTTTGAGACTTGTCGACGGCTAAAATCAAATTCTGACACCGCTAAAATACCGGTTATTTTTATGACTGCCTTGAGCGATGTGTATGATGAGGTAAAAGGCCTGGAACTTGGCGCTGTGGATTATATCATCAAGCCGTTTCAAGTTGAAACGGTACTGGCTCGCCTAAAAACGCACCTTTCCGTGCGCCGGTTGCAACTGAACCTTGAAAAGCAAAATGCCGAGCTTGACGCTTTTTCTCATACTGTGGCCCACGATTTAACAAATTCTCTGGGTACGGTTATTGCCTATGCCAACTATCTCAATGAATTTCCCGAAGAGATTAATCGAGAGGAATTAACCCGCTTTTCTAAGGGTATTGAGCAATCTGCGCAAAAGGCAGTTAATATTACCAGAGAATTACTGTTGTTGGCCGGGGTACGAAAAGGGGATGTTTCCATCAAACCCGTTGATATGGAGCGCGTGATTGAACAGGTGATGAAGCGTTTGGATTTAATTATTGAAGAACATCAGGCAAAAATCACTTGGCCTCGCCAGTGGCCCTTAACCACGGGCTATGCGCCCTGGCTGGAAGAAGTGTGGACCAATTATATTCATAACGGTCTTAAATACGGAGGTTCTCCCCCGATTTTAGAGATAGGCGTGACTCCCCAAAATGATGATGGCATGGTTAAATTCTGGATAAAGGATAACGGTGATGGCGTTTCTCCCCAAGTCCAGGCATCGCTTTTTACAGAATTTACCCGGCTTGACCAGGTTAAGGTGCAGGGGCACGGATTGGGGCTGTCCATTGTGCAGCGCATCATCAACAGGCTTGGCGGCAAAGTTGGCGTAGAAAGTGAAGTTGGGCAGGGAAGCACGTTTTACTTTACCCTGCCCGGTGCGGATGAAATGAAGTGATAAAGGGCAGTTTCGCAAAGCCCGGCAGGTTACAAGTGCCGGTCACTTTAATTTACCTGATGACTTTTGCGGAAATGCGAAAAAAGTTATTTGTCAATAGCTTGTTTGGTGCGCTTCATTTCCCGGGCCCGCTGGTGTCGATCCAGTATCCGTTTACGGATACGTAAGTTCTCCGGGGTTACTTCCAGCAGTTCATCATCCGCCAGATATTCAATTGATTGGTCCAGGCTCATCTCGCGGGGAGGGGTTAACCTGCCGTCAACGTCCTTAAAGGCCTGACGCATATTGTTAAGTTGTTTGCGTTTACAAACATTCACGTCCAGGTCGCCGGGGCGCTGATGCTCTCCCACTACCATTCCGCCGTACACGTCTACGCCAGCCCCCACAAAGAGTACCCCCCGCACCTCTGCATTTTCCAGACCAAAAGATGTGGTAGGCCCTGTTTCCCAGGCTACCAGTGCCCCCCGTGGTTTGGAGCCTATGGTTCCGGCCAGCGGTTCGTACCCGTAAAAAATAGAGTGCATAATTCCGTTGCCCCGGGTAGCGGTAAGAAACTGATATCTAAAGCCCAGCAAACCGCGGGTTGGCACCAGGTAGGTCATATATACTGAGCCGTCAGATTTGGTTTCGGTGTATTGCATTTCGCCGCGCCGTTTGCCCAGCATTTCTACAACCGTGCCCACGGTGTCGGCGCTGGTTTCAATAAACACTTCCTCGTAGGGCTCCATGATTTGCCCGTTATCTTCCGTGCGGAAGATAACTTCCGGTCGTGATACTTGAAATTCGTACCCCTCGCGGCGCATCGTCTCTATTAAAATGGCCAGGTGCAATTCCCCCCGCCCGGAAACAATAAAGGTATCTGCGCTGTCTGTCTCTTCAACACGCAGCGAGATATTCTGTTTTAACTCGTCAAACAGCCGGTCTCTGAGTTTGCGCGAGGTTGCCCATTTGCCCTCACGGCCGGCATACGGAGAGGTGTTGATGCCAAATGTCATCCGAACGGTTGGTTTTTCTACCATAATGGTAGGCAAAGCTACCGGATTTTCGGTATCGGCCAGGGTTTCGCCAATGGCAATATTCTCCAGCCCGGCAATGGCCACAATTTCCCCGGCCTCCGCGTGCTCCACTTCTATGCGCTGCAACCCGTCGTGAACGTACAGGTAACGCACCCGTTCAGAGAACGTCTCCTCATGTTGGGTCAAGCGGGCCACGGTTTGCCCGGCTGTAATCCGTCCGGCAAAGATGCGCCCAACGGCCGTGAGTCCCCGATAGGTGTCGTAATCCAGAGTAGTCACCAGCATTTGCAGCGGAGCTTCGGCATCTACGTTTGGACAGGGAAGTTGGCGCAAGATGGTTTGAAACAGAGGTTGCAGGTCGGGGCCAAGGTCTGGAGTTAGCGCTGCTTTGCCGGTGGTGGCTACGGTGTAAACAACCGGAAAATCGGCCTGATCTTCTGTGGCTCCAAGTTCAATGAACAGGTCAAAGGTTTCATTTAATACCCGGTCGGTATCGGCATCTTTGCGGTCAACTTTGTTGATGACTACAATTGTCCGGTGTCCCAGTTCAAGCGCCTTTTTTAGCACAAAACGTGTTTGCGGCATTGGCCCTTCGGCAGCATCTACCAGCAGCAGCACGCCATCGACCATGTTCAGCACCCGTTCTACCTCGCCCCCAAAATCTGCGTGGCCTGGGGTGTCAACAATGTTTATTTTTACCGGCTGCTTGGTTTCGGGATCAAAAATGGTGATGGCGGTGTTTTTGGATAAAATGGTAATACCCCGTTCCCGTTCCAGATCGTTGGAATCCATCACCCGATTAGCCACCTGCTGGTTGGCTCTAAAGACCAGAGCCTGCTTGAGCAGCTCATCTACCAGCGTGGTTTTGCCGTGGTCAACGTGGGCAATTATAGCGATGTTTCGCAGGTTTGTTCTCTCTGTTTTCATACTATCCTCAAAATATTCAATCCATAGAAAAACGCAAGGCTTTTGGCTCCCTTGCGTCTCTGCATTGCGAATCCGTTTATCTTTTACAATCCAATTGTGCCACGGTTTTGGGCCGGGTTAATTACGATAGCTTTAAGTTGTGCTGTAATTAAACTTGTGCAACCCAAAAGGCAAGCCAATAATTATAACACCGCTGGCCGGGACGTGCCAATTAAACCAGGAGAAATGTAGAGTTCTATGGCCGGCCGTGAGAAGTATTGGGGTAAATGCCGTTACTCTTCTCTCATTTCTTCCAATTCCTTGAGCCAGTCATGGACCAGCCCGGCACTTGGAGAACGGAGTTCATAAAAAATAGCCTGGGCTTGTTCCAGATACTCTTTTGCCTGGTCAACCTGCCCCAAATCGCGGTAAGCCAGCCCCAGATTCCCCAGGCTGTTGCCCTCACTGTGGCGATTTCCTGATTGGCGGGCCGTGTTCAGCGCTTTTTCAAAATGCTCAATAGCCCATTTGGCGTGTCCCATGGTACGGTAGGTATCGCCCAGGTTACCCAACCAGGCCCCTTCGCTGGGTCGCCCCAGTTGCCAGGCGGCCATCAAGCCGACCTCGTTCGCTGTCACCCTATCGGCCAGATACCCTTGCCGGTCCAGATAATCTTCAATAGCCGCGGCCAGGCCGTGGGCGGCTTCCCACTCTTTCCATTTGATGCACTCCTTCATAACTCTCATATAATGGGGTAGATTGGCATCTAACTGCGCAGAACCCGTTAGGCCCTGGTTGCTGGATTCCCAGGCTAAAGCAATATAGTAGGTGGCCAGCCGTCTAATTGCTTTGGGCGGCGGGGTAAGTTGTGTTCGGGCATAATTGTAAATTGAAGAATGACTAACCCGGTAGCGCTCGCCTTCTCTCCACAAGAGACCGTAATTGATCAATTCTCGCAGGGCAATTCGGATTTGTGGCGTTTGCGTTTTGGCCGGTTTTTGCTGAAAAAGCCCGCGAATGGCGGTAAATAAGCCAGAGTGAGGTTGAATAGTGAGAGTCTTGATGATAACTTCCTGATCAAAGGGTTCCATCGCCAGCAGTCCGGCTACAGCTAATACCTGTTTAGCCGCGTCGCCAAGTTGAGCCAGGCTATTATCCATTACTATAGACAGACATTCTTGTAAGCGCTGCTCCTGATTCATTCCGGTTAACGGAGTGCCTTCCAGCCAGGCCAAATAGTCGGCGGGATTCAGGTTTTGAGCTGTCAGGTGGTGGCCGACCAATCGTATAGCCAAAGGTGAGCAGCCAATCAAGGTGCAAATCTGTTCAGACATCTGTTTTTTTGTGCTTTTTCCCCAGGCCCTGAGCAATGTGGCGGCCTCATGAAGCGGCAAAGGTGAAACAGGAAGCTGCTCGGTAATTTGTTTTGGGCAGTGAGTGCTGGTAATAAGTACACCGCAGTTTTTACTTATGGCCAGCAGTCCCGATAGATCATCGGCTTGTTCCCCGCCATCTAAAACCAGCAGCACCTGTCGATTAGCCAGAACCCGCTGCACCGCCTCGTAGGACGAGGGAATGGGCTCTTCGTTAAAAACTCTGGCTACTCCTTCCAGGGTAACATCCACTCTGGGTTGTACCTGGAAATTGTGGTATAAAATTCCATCGGGGAATTGCTCAGGAACTGCGTCAGCAGAAAGTTGCCATATTATCTCAGCGGCCAGGGCACTTTTGCCCACGCCTGCCGGCCCGCACAGGGCCACCGTATGGTGAGGTTTTAGCAGCGCCAATATGTGAGCCAGTTCCGTTTCTCTGCCGGTGAAGTACTCGGGTTTACGCGGACGTTGAACAGGAACAGCCGGAGTAAAAGGATGAGCGCTCTTTTTTTGAGGAGGCGGAAGCTTTATCTTGTCCAGCAAAGCCCTTGCTGCAGTTCGGATATCTATCTCCGGACTAACTCTGTTAGCCATTATCTCTTCGCCCAGCATGGCCTGGCGCGCGCTGGATAGCGGTTTTTTTTCCAGAGTTTCAATCGCATCCACCAGATCGCTGTCAGTCCCATATTTCTGGCTTATTGCAGCTTTTAGTGTTTGATACGCCTTTGCAATTTCTTTCCTGTTCCTGGCGTTCTGCGTATTGTTACTGAGTGCACTAATAATTGCTTTGGAGATGATATCCATTTTTATTACCTGTAACTGTGGCTAATCAGGCCCCTGCTGTAGAGTGAGATTTAATTGAACGAATTGATATGGGGCTTTGTTTTACTGGGGCTAACCTGGCTTAGTGCTAAGTCAACTTTGTTTTGACGGGTAGTTAAGCCCCTTGTGGGCATTGTTACAGCAGTAAAAAGGACACAAGGCCCAATGCTACACCCGTCAATTAGAACTTGACTTAGAACTTAGGAACGAGAATTAATTAACTTGTCTGTTTGCTCGTATTGCGTACTGCGTACAATTTTGCTCTTTACGGTGTACGCAAT
>CAYWSS010000054.1:0-15024 GCA_964460505.1 uncultured Caldilineaceae bacterium
GGTAAAGCAAGTGGCCGGGGCGCTCAAGCCGGGCAAGCGGCTGGTGCTTGAAATTCCTAACAAACCGTGGCTCATCAAAAATTTAAAGCCGGATGACAAATTTGGCGCCGCGCCAAAATATTCACTGGTCAAACGCAACTTTGATGCCGCCGCCGGCCGGGTTACCGAACAGTTCACCATTGTTTCGCCGGAGAAAACGGAGGTTTTTCTACTGCAATACCGGCTGCTGGATGTCGATGAATTATCGACTCTGCTGACCTCTGCCGGATTCAAAGTTGTCAACCTGTTTGGCAACTATCAGGAGTCGCCACTCACAAACGACAGCGCCGCCATCATCGCCGTGGCGCAGGTGAAAGATTAAAATGCACAATCGAAAACAGACACCCTGCTTGTTTAAAAGCAACACCTGAGAGAGCATCCGTCCAATGACCGCACTCAAAAAAGTCTGGAATATTGACCTGTCGCCGCTGTTTCCGGTGGCGCTATCGGGCTGCCGCACCCTAATCGGGCTGATGTGGCTGATGTCCCTGCGCTGGAAATTGCCGCCCACCTTCCCCCCCGCCGAAGGGCGCGGCCTGCTCGACTGGATGGAGTTGCAGGCCGCCCATCCAACTCTGGGCCTTTACGCCGATTTTGTGACAACCATTGTTTTGCCCAATTTTCTCTTCTTTGCCTGGCTCACCTTTCTGGTGGAACTAAGCGTTGGCCTGTCGTTAACATTTGGGCTTTTCACGCGGCTTGGGGCGCTGGTGGGGCTGCTTTGGTCGTTTAATCTGGCCATTGGCTTGCTGAAAGTGCCCGGCGAATGGCCCTGGTCTTATTTAATGCTTATTATGTGGCACGGCCTGTTTCTGGTATCCACGACCCAGCAAAGGTGGGGTGTGGATGCACTGCTAAAAAAGCGCAGGCCCGCACCCTAAAAACCGGACAGAGCCAATATCTTCGGCGGTCACAACAATGAAATTCTTTACCCTCTCTCCCCCTGGGAACTGGGAGCGGGCCTGTTTTCAAAGGAATCGGACAGTCCCAATGGGACGGCAACGAGAATAAAAATTTAGCCGGTGATGAGTGATGAGTGAGAAGCGCAGTTTATTCATCCTTCATCGTTCATCATTTTCAGAGGAGACATTACCCGCTCGTAGTCAGCCTCGCAGCAATAGCGGAGTGGCGTTAGACAACCAAAGGTCCGCTGCGCTGCGTATCTGACTACAAACATTTTATACGAGGAGACAAACCATGTCTAAAGAAGTTCGCAACCTCAGAAAATTATTTGTTTTATTGCGTGTTGTACTGGGAATTATCCTGCTGGTCACCTGGTGGGAAAATGTACAAAAAGGGCTGTACCAGGCCGGTAACTTTGCCGGCTTCATCAATGGGCTGGCCAATGGACACCCGATTGGATTTTACCGCTCGTTTTTAACCGGCGTAGTTGCGCCCAACGCCCCTATTTTTGGCACCTTTCAGATGGTTACCGAATTTGGAATGGGGGTGGCTCTGCTGTTGGGTTTGTTCACCCCGCTGGCGGGGTTGGGTGCAACATTCTTCTTTTTTAACCTGTTTATGGCCTACCTCAATCCCACTCCGGGAGAATGGATCTGGACCTACGTGCTGCTCACTACATCGGCGTTGAGCGTGGCTCTGGCTCGCTCCGGGCGGGTGTGGGGCATTGACGCCAAACTTTCTGCCAACCGGGAAAAACCGCCGATACCCTTTCTCTGGTAAATTTTATGCCTATTCTCGAAATTCTTTACTTTTTCAGTGCGCTGCTGCTGGCCGTTTACGGGTTTAACAGCCTGCTGCTGACCCTCATCTACCGCCATCGGAAACCGGATGAGCCGTATCCGGCCGGCTCTGCGCCGGAAGATTGGCCGGCAGTGACGGTGCAATTGCCCGTTTACAACGAGCGCCACGTGGTCAAGCGTTTGATTGAAGCCGTGGTCAACCTTAATTGGCCCGCCGGCCGGCTGCAAATCCAGATATTGGATGACTCAACGGACGATACCCGCCAACTGATTGCAGCCACCATTGCCTTCCATCAGGCCAACGGCGCTCAAATGCAAATTGAGCATCTGCACCGGATTGACCGGCAGGGCTTTAAAGCGGGAGCATTGCAGGAAGGCATGGCCTCCGCCACCGGAGAATTTATTGCCATATTCGATGCCGATTTCATCCCCCCACCCAACTTTTTGCGGCAGGTCATCCCCTGTTTTGATAATGAGCGCGTGGGCTGTGTACAAACGCGCTGGGGGCACATCAATCCGGAATCGTCGCGACTGACGCAGGCGCAGGCGCTGGGCATCGACGGTCACTTTATTGTTGAACAAACCGCCCGCCACGCGATAAAAGCGTTTCTCAATTTTAACGGCACGGCCGGCGCGTGGCGCAAAAGCTGCATGCTTGATGCCGGCGGCTGGCTGGCAGACACCCTGACCGAAGACCTGGATTTGAGTTACCGCGCCCAGTTGCGCGGCTGGCATATAATCTACCAGCCCCAGGTGATTGTTCCGGCCGAGCTGCCGGTTCAGCTCAACGCCTTCAAACGGCAGCAGTTTCGTTGGGCCAAGGGCAGTATTCAAACCGCAAAGAAACTGCTTATCCCCCTCTGGAAAGCCGAGCAGCCGCTCTGGTTAAAATTGATGGGCACCCTGCATTTAACCAACTACGCCGTGCATCCGTTGATGCTGCTAAACTTGCTGCTCACCCTGCCGATGACCATGTCTGACAGCTTCTTTTTGCTGCTGACCCCATTTTTTACAATTAGCGCTATTGGCCCGCCCATCCTCTACTGGACCACCATGCGTGGTAAAACGCTGCCTCTGTCCGCCAAATTGAACCGGCTGGCAATATTGATTGCCACCGGAACCGGCCTGTCGCTCAACAATAGCAAAGCGGTTGCAGAAGCTATTTTTAACAAGCGCAGCGATTTCAAGCGCACTCCCAAATTTGCCGTTACAGATAGAGCTAAAACATGGCAAACCAGCGCCTACGCTCTGCCCCGCAACCCCATTGCCTGGCTGGAGCTGCTTCTGGCTTTGTACGCCCTGTTTCTGCTGGGCTGGATTGTAACAATGGGCATCTGGTGGCTGGTGCCGTGGATGGGGTTATACGCCGGCGGCTACAGCTACATCTCCGGGCTGGCATTTTTGCAGGTATGGGAAACCCGCGCCGCCCAACTCAGCGCCTCCCACAAAAGCCCGGCAATTGGAAGTTAGGTGAGTTGGGTGAGTTCGGTGAGTTGAGTGGGGTGGGTGAGTTCGGTGGGGTGAGTGGGTTCGGTGAGTTGAGTGGGTTCGGTTGGGTAACTATAATTTCGTTGAACCGTAACTCAATATTTTTTGTAACTACTTAGGCACACACCTTTGTAGCCGCTATAGTAGCGTCCTTTTGCCGTTTTTACCCCCCCTCAATCCCCCCCGAATCGGGGGGGGAGTTAGAGGGGGGTAAGTAGTTACTATTTTTTACTCATTACTCATTACTCATTACTCATTGTTAATTGTTCATCGTTTGCCCCCCAGGTGTCTCCGTGGTAGCATGCGCCCTTGTGAGAAATCATCAACGTTGGATCATTGCAGTCATCTTAATTGCATTTACCCTGCGGCTGCTCAACCTTACCTACCACAGTTTCTGGTTTGATGAAGCGGTAAGCGTTTACTGGGCCAGACAGAGCATCCCCCGCATTTTAGAGGTGGGTTTTTTGCTGGTGGAAGACCGCCTGCCGCCGCTGTATTACCTGACCCTTAAAGGCTGGGGCGGGCTGGCCGGCCTCAGCGAATTTGCCATTCGCCTCCTGTCTGTATTTTACGGCGTGTTGCTGGTGCCGGTTATTTTCAGCATTGCGGCGCTGCTTTTCAAGCGGCGGGTGGGGATGATGGCCGCCGCGCTGGTGGCCGTCAATCCGTTTTTGGTGTGGTATTCACAGGAAGCCCGTATGTACGCACCGGCAGTATTTTTTGGGATGCTGGCCGTTTGGGCCTTCCTGCGAATCTGCAAATCAGCGAATCAGCGATTAATACGCAACACGTTTCACATCATTCTCTTCATCACTTCCGCCACCGCCGCCCTGTACAGCCACCTGTACGCCGGATTCCTGCTGCCGGCGCTGGGCTTGTGGCTGCTTATCAGCTACCCTCGCCGCCGGAAATTGTGGCTCATCTTTGCCGTAAGCGGCCTGATTATCACCGTGGCCTACGCGCCAATTTTGCCGGCCATCTGGCGCTTTTCCGCAGAATCCAGCCCCGGCAACCCGCTCTCCGGGGTGCTGCGCCGGGCCTGGGATTTGACGCAGGCGTTTACCGTGTGGAAAGCATCGCTCTGGCCGATTTTGCAGAGTGGCGTCCCCGCCCTGACGTTGCTGTTTGCGGCGCTGGCCTTTCTTCCGGCTCCGCCACCAACACCGGCCGGGCAACCGGCTACCCTGCCTCGTCCGCACCTGCTGATGGCACTGCTCACCATCGTGCCGTTTTTAATTGCCAATCTCCTGCTGGCCCGCAATCACCTGGCCTTTTTTGGCGAACGCTACTTCATTGTGATAACCCCCTGGCTGCTACTCCTGGCCGTCCTTGGCGCGGACAATATCGGGCTGCGCTTAACAAATTTAAAGACAAGCAGGCCGGCAAACGCCCCTTCATCATTCATCATTCATCATTCCGCCTTCGTCTTTCTCCTCCTCCTGTCCGCAATTCCGCTGCCCGGCCAGTGGAGTACCGGTGCGGCCAAAGAGGCCTGGCGGCAGAGCGTGGCTTATCTGGCGCAGCATGCAGCGCCGGAAGACGGCATCCTGATTCATCCCGACTGGGTGCGCTATCCCTTTCAATTTTATTTTCAGGGGCCGGAACAAACATATGCTGCCTTCAGCAATGTTACCGCCAAAACTGCGTTGGACGGCCCGATGCAGGGCGTTGTGGGCGGGCACAAGGTAATCTGGCTGGTTCAATCGCACGTGGCCGGCCCCGACCCGGAGCGCCGGGTGGAGCGCTGGCTGGCCCAACGCTATCCGCTGGTAACAGAGCTGTACCCGCCGGGCATCAGCCTGAAGGCGTTTGCCCCCGGCTACCAACAGGACACACTGCCGCCGGAAGCGACACCAGCGGAGCTTCAATTTGAAAACGGGATGCGGCTGGCCGGGTTTCAGGTTGATTCCACGGCCCCGGCCACAGATGCCCTGTTCCACCCCCCCTCCGGCTGGATACACGTCACCCTGTACTGGCGTACGGGCCGGCCGGTTGGCGAAGATGCTATTCCGTTTGTCAATCTGGTAGGGCCGGCGGGCGTGTGGGGGGCCAGCCTGAACCGCCCCACCGATGCCCTGAAACTGTTTCCGCCCAGCCGGTGGGGAGAAACCGATACTATCATCCGCCACGATCTGGATGTAAATTTGAATCCCGCTACGCCGCCGGGCAGGTATCAGTTGGTGGTGGGGTTGCCCGGTTACCCGCCACAGTATCCGTTGGCAGAGGTTGAAATTCAGTAGGTTTGACGGCCTGTGGCCTTTGTGGTAGAGTAGTCAGCTTGGTAACATTAACGTTACATTCAGAGGGCGACGACAGATTTAACAGTAAGTCCGTGATGCGTGAGAAGCAGTTTTATCACGCATCACGGCGAAAAGGTAATCATGCGAAAGTTTTTTCAGATTCTTACAGCGGCCATCGCGCTGGTTATAATTTTTCTGCCGGCCTGTAGTGGCGGGTCACTTTTAAATGACGTGGCCGTTGCCCCTCAAGCCATTACCCCCAACGCCGACGGCATTGAAGATGTCGCCCGCATCAGTTATTCGCTGAACGGGTCGGCGGATTTGTCCATTTATTTTTTGGATGAAGCCGGCAATCGCTACTATTTCAGAGACAGCCGCCGCCGCTCCAGGGGGGATTACGGCGTGGATTTTGGCGGAGTGGTTGACGGTGCCATGCTGTCGGACGGCGCGTACACCTGGGTGGTGGAAGCGGTGGATGACAACGGCCAAACCAGCCGCCAATCCGGCGCGCTGGCCATCCACGAGGCCGATACCGATAAACCGCAGTTGGAGGGGTTCAGCGTGTACCCGCAGGTGTTTACCCCCAACCGGGACGGTATCAACGACCGGGTGGATATAAACTACTACCTTTCAAAAGAAGCCGGGGTAACGGTGTATCTGATTACACCCAACGGCGAAACCAAATACCCTATTGCCGAAGTTGAGCGGGACATTGAGCCGGGCAAACCCGGTTTTCACACCTACGATTACGAGGGCGGTGTGGATTTGGGCGCAGAGCCGCCGCCCGACGGCATTTACACGGTACACGCCGAAGCGGTGGACCGGGTGGGCAATCGCACCATTGTGACCGATTCCCTGACCATCAAGGAGGGCGGCGTTCCCCGGGCCGATATTGTGTCGGCGCAGGTGAATTTTTACAACCCAAAAACCGGCGAAAATGTAATTCCACTGGGGCAAACGCTGGCCTTTACGCTGACGGTAGAAAATTTTGGCAACGTGCCTATTCGCACTAATGGCCCCACCTCCGGCACTCATTACCGCAGCGATGAAAACTTTAACACCAAAGATGCGTTTCAGTCATCGGGGTCGTGGCGGGTTGGCATTGATTACGAAGGCAACCCCAGCTACGCCTACCCTTACCGCTGGGCCGTGGGCAACCTGAATAAGCTTGAGCAGCGAACAATAAACAACAACGTGGAATATTTTTTAATGCCCGGCCAACGAGCCATTGTTACCGGTTCAATTGAGTTGCTCAATGTTCCTGCCGGCAAAGATGTTGTAAATTTCTGGGCCGGTCTTATCCACGAAGACGTCAGTATAGAAGTATTTAACGACCACGTTAGCCCCACTCCCATCATCATCGGATTTTGAGCAAACGGATGAATGGCGAATGTTGTCCGGCGCTATTTGAAAATTCATATGAAAAATCTGGCAATTATCATTGTAAATTGGAACGTGCACGATATGCTGGCCGACTGTCTGCGCAGCATTGAGGCAGACCTGGCCTACAGCCCGCTGTCTGTTGAAACGTGGGTGGTTGATAACGCCTCCACGGATGGTTCAGTGGCAATGCTGCGGCGTGATTTTCCCAAGGTGCAGCTGATTGCCGGCGAAACCAACCTGGGCTTTGCGGGGGGCAACAACAGGGCACTGCGAGCCATTGGTTTTTGCAATCCCGGCGAAACCCCGCCGGCCGCAGCAGCCAATCTGCCCGGCGCGGTGCTGCTGTTAAACCCTGATACTATCGTTCACTTTGGGGCGCTGCTCAGCCTGGTTGAATTTTTGACCCGCCACCCAAAAGCCGGAATTGCCGGGGCGCAGCTTGCCTTTGGCGACGGTTCGTTTCAGCACGCCGCGTTTGATTTTCCCGGTTTGTGGCAACTGGCTATTGAATTGCTGCCGCTGCCGGGTCGATTGGCAGAATCCGAGTTGAACGGACGCTACCCCCGGGCGGCCTACCAGTCGGGAAAACCGTTTGAAATTGGGCATCCGTTGGGGGCGGCCATGTGTGTGCGCCGGGAGGCCATTGAGCAGGTGGGGCTGCTGGATGAGCAATACCATATGTACGTGGAAGAGGTGGATTGGAGCAAACGAATTGTACAGGCCGGCTGGCAGTCGTTTTGCGTGCCGAGGGCGGTAGTTACCCATCTGGGCGGTCAAAGTACCGGGCAGGTAAAAACCGGCAGTCAAATTAATTTGTGGCGCAGCCGTTACCAATTTTACACAAAATATTACAGCCCGTTTAAAGTTTGGCTGGCCCGGCACATTGTTCAGCTTGGCATGAAACGCAAAGCAAGACAGGATTCTCAACGGGCAAGCCAGGGGCAACTGCCACAGGAACAGCTCTCTGAGCGGCTGGATTGCTACGCGCAAATTTCTAGCATCTGGCAAGGAAAATCCGTATGAGCAAAGTTATTGCCGCCATTCTGACAAAAAATGAGGTTCGCCACGTGGGCGAATGTATCAAAAGCGTGCAGTGGGCCGATGAGGTAATTCTGGAAGATTCATTCAGCACCGACGGCACGGTAGAAACTGCCAAAGGGCTGGGGGCAAAAATTTTTCAGAACAAGTTTGTAAATTTTGCGGTGGCCCGAAACAACGCGCTTGAAAATGCCAAAGCGTTGGGCGGAGAATGGATATTTTTTATTGATGCCGATGAACGGGTTACGCCCGAACTGGCCGCCGAAATCAGACAGGTAATTAGCATCGATGACAAGCCGGGCTGGTGGATTCCCCGCTACAACGTTATGTGGGGGCGCACCATGCGCGGCGGCGGCTGGTACCCGGACCACCAACTGCGCTTGATAAAAATAGACGCCGCCCACTACGACCCGGAGCGGGAAGTACATGAAATTGTCATTTTAGATGGCGAGGCCGGTAATCTTAAAGAACATTTCATCCATTATAATTACGATTCACTGGCCCAATTTAAGTTTAAGCAAAATCGGTACATCAATTTTGAGGCGAAAATCCTAAAGGATAAAGGCGTCCGGGCCAAACCGTGGACGTATATCACAATGCCGCTGCGGGAGTTTAAACGGCGGTATATTTTGCTGGGCGGGTACAAAGATGGCTGGATGGGGCTACAGGTTTGCGGATTGATGAGTTGGTATATGCTTGTTACTTACATCCGTTTGCGCAAACTTTACGCGCTGCCGGAGGATGAGTAGTATTTTGAAACAAAAAAAGGGCGAGGATAACTATCCGCGCCCTTTTTATTTTGCAGACAATCAGGCAAGTTCAGGATCAAGTAACCCGTAATTGTTGTCAGATCGCCGGTAGAGTACATTTACGCGCTCGGCATTGGCGTTAAAGAATACAAAGAAGCTATGCCCCAACAACTCCATCTGCTCAACCGCCTCATCTTCGGTCATGGGGTTAATGAGGAATCGTTTGGTGCGGACAATAGTTCGTTCCTGCTCCTCGGCAAGGGCAGCCATTGTGTCTGCATCCAGAGCAGGCCCCATATCTTCCTGAAGAAGCTGCTGGGCTTTATTGGTCTGTCCTTTCCATCGTTTGTCGCGCTTGCCTTTATATCGCACAATTTGTCGATGTATTTTGTCGACAACCGCATCAATAGACGCGTAAATGGCCTCAGACCGGTCTTCGGCCCGAAGAATGGTTCCGTTAGCCCTTAGCGTCAACTGTACCACATTCCTGTCTTTAATGGCTTTTGTTTTTTCCTGCGTAATTTCAACGCGGGCTTCACTGATATCCGGCAGGTATTTATCTAATTTCCCTACCTTCTTTTCAACATAATCCCTGATCCGATCTGAGATAACAAAGTTCTTACCTTTTAATACTAGCTGCATTTTTCTTTCCTTTCCGAAACATTATAGAGTAAGAATTAATGAGCCTTGGCCAACGTTAATCCCCACACAGACTGCGCGTTGTTTATCTTTAACGCTTCTGCACAGGCATCCAGCGTTGAGCCGGTAGTACACACATCATCAATAAGTAATACTCTCTTATTTGCCAACTCCGTGTCTGAACATCCAAATGCGCTGGCAACATTTTTATGCCGTTCTTCAGCACCTAACTCCATTTGCGACTGAGTTTTTCTGGTGCGCTGTAAAGTTTTTACATTTGTGGGAACCTTAAGTAAATTGCCTAATTGTTTTACCAGTAACTCGCTCTGGTTATAGCCCCTCTCCTTAAATCGGGAGACATGGAGGGGCACAGGCACAATTACATCCAAATCCAGAGCGTACTGCCGGTAGGCATTAGCCAGTAAATCGGCCAGGGCAGAGGCCACAGCCTTATGATTTTTATATTTTAAGAAATGAATTGCCGAACGAATGGGGTTGTTTTCAAAATATGCCACAACCCGGATGCCGTCAATTGAGTTTAAGGGGTTATTTTTGCACTGTTTGCAGGTCGACGTTTTGGTGTCTATCGGTGTGCCGCAACGTTGGCACACGGGGGGGGCAATAAAAGAAATTTGGCTTACGCAGGTGGCGCAAAACCAACTACCTGCCGATTCGCAATGGAGGCAGCGAGGGGGAAGCAATAAATCAAGCAGGGTTTGACCAGATTGTAACAACCAGGAAACTGGCACTTATTATCACACCTTTGTGACGATTCAGTTAGCGGCCACACGATGTTTTGAAGAAGATTGCGATACGCTAGTATTTAAATTTTAACTGATCGCCAACTTGAGTTGATGTTTGTTCAATGGTTCCAACCGGCATTTCCAGCACATAAGCCGCCTGCCTTACAAATGGCCCTAACCGGTAGGGAACCATGTTCGATGTAACGCGAATAACCTCGTAGTGCTTGTTAACGTAAACCACATCTATGGCAAAGCCCATAAACAGCGTGTGGATACTTTTCTCGCCCGCCAGGATTAGGCCTTCACCGGCCTTTAGGGGGTTTGCCCCCAGCAAACCCCGTAACCTTAACCAAAATGTATCGGCTAACCGTCCATGTAAAATCAGTGAAATATCACGGGTCTGATTAAAAATGTGCATGCGCTAAAAATTAGAAGTTCGCTAAGCCGGGGGTTTCCATAATAACCAGAACCGCAGGGCCAAGCAAAATAATAAATAGCGCCGGAAAAATTAAAAACACCATCGGGAACAGCATTTTAATGGGGGCTTTATTGGCCATTTCTTCGGCGCGCTGCCGGCGTTTGGTTCGCATTTGCTCAGATTGCACCCGCAGAATTTTGGCAATACTTACCCCTAACGTCTCTGCCTGAATAATTGCGGCCACAAATGTGGTAATATCGGGCACCCCCATGCTGAAGTCCATATTCTTCAAGGCATCACGCCGGGGTACCCCCAGCCGCATCTCCTGCACAACCTTGGAAAACCCCTTGCTTAGTTCATTATCCCATTTTTCGGCCACTTTTTGAATAGCGCCGTCAAAGCCCATGCCGGCCTCTACCGTAATGGTGAGCAAATCCAGCGCATCCGGCAAAGTTTTAATAATCTCCGTCTGACGCGCCCGCATTTTAGAACGCAGCCATAAAACAGGTACAAAAAAACCAATCAATGCGGCCGGAATCGCAGAGAGAAGCCCCACAGTAAAGCCTCGGGATACCGAAACAGCCAAAAATATCAAGACGCCCAGCAGAATGGCAATAAAAACCCGCAGCCCTAAAAACTCTGTGGCCCCCCAGTTGTACGGTTTTCCGGCCAACTCAAGCTGTAGTTCGGCGTTCGCTTTGGATTTTGAGGGGGAAAGTCTATTGGCTGCCCTAGAAAGATTAATCAGCATGGGGCGCACAATGCGCTGGCTGAACGGCTGAGAGAGTTCTATCTCCTCTAAAGACAGGGGGGCATCTTCCCGGCTTGCATATTCCTCAAGCCGGTTTTGAATATCACCGGAATCTCCCGACAGGGTCATCCCATAGCGTATCAGAAAAATCATTCCCACAATTCCAGCAATAACTACTACACCACCGATAACAATCCAGATTAAATTTAAATCCATTTTTTTATTCCCTGCCGGCTACACTCTAATTTGTATGCAAGAATTACACGTCAATATCAATAATTTTTTGGATGGCAAAAAAGCCGGCGGCAATTCCAAAGAGGCCGATGCCCATCATAATCCAACCACAGGGTTGAGCGCACAAATCTTCAGGGCCTTTTCCTCTGGCCTCACAGCTAAAAATCATGCGGCCAATATACTCTTTATTCATTGCATAAAGAAGTAACCCCAAAATTATGGGAAGTGCCGAAATAACGTACCCTGACAACTGCCCCTGTGCGGTTAACACCTGAATTTCACCCTTGATTCGAATACGTTCCCTGATAACAAAGCCAATTATTTCCAGAATTTCCGCCAGGTTACCCCCAACTTCCTGCTGCACATTAATGGCGGTTATCATCAAATCCAGGTCATCGCTGGGCACGCGGCGGAGCAGGTTGTTAAACGCCCGGTCATTATCAACACCCAATCCAATTTCGCGTACCACCCGCCTAAATTCGACAGAAATTGGAGTGGGCATCTCCCTGGCAACAGCATCCATAGCCTGTAACAATGAATAACCGGCCCGAAGTCCGTTAGCCATCAGGGTAATACCATCCGCAAGTTGGTCATTGAACTGATTAAGGCGTTTTTTTTGACGAAATTTAAGGAACATTTTTGGGATAAAATAGCCGGCGACAAACCCGACCAATGGCATAATAAATCCGCCATAAATGAGCCAGGCAACTGCTGCCACGCCAATCATGGAGATTACATTAAGCGCCCAAAATTCTCCCACGGTAATTTTGAGGTCTGCCCGGGCCAATTCTGTGGCCAGATTACCGCCTAAACCACGTTCCTCAATAACCTGCTCTAACTTCTGGGTCAGGGCTGAATCTGACGACACCCCTGGCTCCCCGGATTCTCCGTCACTATCTTCTTCTGCAATACCGCCCACAAACTGGCCCAGACGTTCCTGGGTGGCAGTATCACCCCGCCGGGAAAGCACAAAGGCAGCAGTAAGTGTACCAACCGTTAACAATAACAGAATTCCTACAATGGCTATTTCTATTCCCATAAATCAACCTCCACCGGCAAATCCACCGAAAACAGATCACAAGCGGGTTGCCGGGTTTTGAAGACTTCTACCGGATATTAGTACCGGGTAGATGCACCGAAAATATTGGGAGGCAAGCTAACCCCGGCAGCTTCTATTCGATCGTAGAATTTGGGTCGAATACCTGTCGGTTTTAGCCGCCCAATTATCTTACCATTTTCCATACCTTGCTGCTCAAACGAGAAGATATCTGACATAACAATGACATCACCTTCCATCCCCTGAATTTCAGTAACGTTAATTACCTTTCTGCTGCCGTCTCTCATGCGCGATTGCTGAATAATCAAATCCACTGCCGATGCAATTTGCTCACGAATGGCCCGAATCGGCAAATCCATCCCGGCCATTAAACACATTGTCTCCAGACGAGAGAGCATATCTCGCGGGCTGTTGGCGTGGGCGGTGGTTAGACTGCCGTCGTGACCGGTATTCATGGCCTGGAGCATATCCAGCGTTTCGCCCCCGCGACACTCGCCAACAACCACCCTGTCGGGGCGCATACGCAATGTATTGATGACCAAGTCCCGAATAGTTACTTCACCTTTGCCTTCGATGTTTGCCGGGCGAGATTCCAACGTAACCACATGCTCCTGGCGTAACTGCAATTCAGCCGCGTTTTCAACCGTAATAATGCGCTCGTCGTTGGGAATAAAGGAGGAGAGGACGTTAAGCAGGGTTGTCTTTCCCGAACCCGTACCCCCGGAAACAACAATATTCAGGCGAGAAATTACACATGCCCGCAAAAATTCAGCCACTTCGCTTGACATCGACCCAAACCGCACCAGGTCATCGATGGTCAGCGGGTCTTTCTCAAATTTCCTGATGGTCAATACAGGCCCGTTCAGGGCCAGAGGCGGTACGATTGCATTCACCCGGGAACCGTCGGGCAAACGGGCATCAACATAAGGGGAACTCTCATCGATGCGTCGCCCCAGAGGCGAAACGATGCGGTCAATAACGCGCATCACGTGTTCGTTATCTTCAAACGAGATATTGGTTAAAGATAATTTCCCTTTGCGTTCTACAAATACTTTGTCCGGGCCGTTGACCATAATTTCGCTGACGGCCTCATCAGACAACAATACTTCGATGGGGCCAAAGCCAAGAATTTCGGCCACAATCCCCTCAAATAAACGTTCGCGCTCCGAGCGGCTGAGGATGATATTTTCCTGAGTCAATATCTGGTCATACATATCCTGAATGGTTCGGCGCACTTCATCGGTACGCGAAACATCCATGGCCGGATCTAATTCGGCCACCAGTTTGTCCTGAATTCTCTCTTTTAGGTCTTTAAAGGCGTCTTTTTGGGCAGTAGAGGGGGCGCGATGAATCATTTTGTCCGGCACCTTGGTTCTTAGCGGGCCGGACGAGCCGGAAGGTTTGCCTCCGCCTGTGCTGCTAGGAATTTGTCCATCCTTTATACGCTTCAATAACGACATTCACATTTCTCCCTAATGTTCTTGAATCCTAAAAATCGCACGATTGATTGATTTGATGCAGGTGGAGGAATTACAAATGGGTTTTAGCGTAGATGCAGTTTAGTTCGGAGTTTTCCAGAAATCCACCCGCAAAGCAAAGTTGAGGTCTGCCGGGTTGATGGCTCAAAAACCATAAGTTAGTCTCGAACCTTTTCCTTCCCTCACCCCAACTGCAGGGCAGACATCTTTTGAAAGCGACAGTGGCAAATTAGTCGCCTTTCTTTTCCAGCAATCCAACCAGGCGAGTGCTCAACCGGGCCGTAGCCTGCGATATAAGGCTATTCTTGTTGCCCAGCACATACGGCACCCCCTGATTAACGGCGGTGGTTACCGTCCGTTCATCCAGCGGTAACTGTCCTTGAATAGGGTACTTTATGTTTGCTTCAATGTCTTCTGCACGGATGTTGATGCGCTTATCCGCTTTATTTAATACAAATACAATTCGTTCGCGTTCGTATTCCAGCGCCTCTGTAACCTCAAAAAAGAGTTTCGCGTCTTTAATAGACGGAATTTCCGGGGTGGTTACTACCATTATTTTATCAGATATATCCATAACATTCAAGACTATATCATCCAGCACGCTGCTGGAATCAACAATTACCACATCAAACATCATTTTTAGCCGTTCCAGAACGTCGATTACCAGGGCCGGCGTTACGGTATCGGCCACTTCCGGGCGCGGGGGCGCCAGCAAAGCTTTTATGCCGGAATTATGGGCGATAAATACATCACTAATCAGTTCTTCATCCAACTCATCGGCATTAGAGGCCAGGTCGGCAATGGTTCGGCTGGCATACAGGTTAAGAAGCACCCCAACATCACCAAACTGCAAGCTGGTATCTACCACCGCCACTTTTTTTGCCAAATTTTGCTGCAAGGCAATGGCTAAATTAACGGAGATGGTACTGCATCCCACCCCACCTTTGGCGCTGAAAATGGTGATAATTTTTCCAATTTCGCGCGGCATGCGCTCAACTAGCGGGCCGGTGCCGGCCGGTGCCTGGCGCATAGCAGGCATAGCCTGCCGCCGGGCCGCTCGCTCA
>CAYWSS010000055.1:0-14951 GCA_964460505.1 uncultured Caldilineaceae bacterium
GATTTTGTTGAGGCCGACATGCGCAGGTACAAATCCGGCATTTTAACTACGCCCAGCGCCGAAATTATAATGAAGGCCATCCCGGCAAATAAAAAGATGGCGCTTGAAATTTCTGTTATCTCTGTCATTGCTGAACTCTCCGGTAAACGTAGTAGGCAAAGGCAACGGTTCCCAAAAAAGAAAGGAGGGCTACAACCACGGCCACATCAATAAAAATTGCCTCGTCGGTAGCAATGGCGTAGGTGGCAATTATTCCAATGCCTAACGTTGTCATCAGGTCAAGCGCTACAACCCGGTCGGGTAACGTAGGCCCTTTGACTAACCGGATAAAGGCGATCCCCACTGACAGGGCAATGATGGGTAAAACAAAGTACATGGCAAAATTATGAATCACCGGAGACCTCCAGAATATTGTGTTCAAACCCCGCCTTAATTTCTTTTCGAAATTCCTCCGGGTCAGTGACCTCGATATTATGAACATACAGCACAGAGCGGTCAGAAGATATATCCAGCGACAGGGTGCCGGGGGTAAGGGTAATCATATTGGCCAATACGGTAATTTGGGTGTCTGAGGTAATATCCAGTGGAATACCAATAATGCCGGGGTGCATTCGGTCTGAGGGGGCCAGCACGTGGTAGGCTACCCGCAGGTTGGCTACTACCAGCTCTTTAATAAAGTGGGCAATAAGATAAACCAGTTTGGACGCCCTGGTAAAGTAGCTGTCGGATAGCATAACATACTTCATAATCCACAGGGCAACGTAAGCAAAAATAAAGCCGGCTAACAAATTGACAGGGCTAAAATCGCCGGTCAGGGCGCCCCAGGCCAGAGCCAGTAAAATATTTAACAAAAATGATCTCATAACGATCCTCCCGCCAAAATCGGGCTAACTGCCTCTATATATTGCGAAGGGTCCAGTAGTTGTTCGGCGGCTGCGGTAGCCAGCGCAAAGAACGGTTCGGAAAACAGGCCAATGATCAGGGTAATGATTGCCAGCATGGTAATTGGCAGGATCATGTTAAGCAGGCCGGCCAGCGGTGGGTTTTCTGTCTGTTCCGGGTGGGGGTCTGCCTTCCAGAATACTTCGGCCCAGATTTTTGTCATTGAAAAGAGGGTGAGCAGGCTGACTACCAGCGCGGCGGCCACAACAGTGTAATGGCCTTGGTCCAGCCCGGCCCGGATCAGCGCAAATTTGGCCCAAAAGCCGGACAGCGGCGGGACGCCGGCCAGGGAAAAAGCCGGGATGAGAAATAATACCCCCAGCATGGGGTAAACGCGGTACACGCCGCCCAGTTTTTTTAGTTTGTAGGTGCCTCGCAGGCGATGAACCACGCCGCTTACCAGAAACAGGTTGGTTTTTACCACAATGTGGTGGGTAATGTAAAACACAGAGCCGGCCAGCGCCAGCGGCGAATACAGCCCCAGCCCCATAATCATGTAGCCAATCTGGCTGATGATGTGAAACGAGAGAATGCGTCTGAATTCGTTTTGGGTGGCTGCGCCTAAAACCCCGGTGACCATTGTAAAACCGGCCAGAGCCAGAATTAAATTGTGGGTGTAGCCCACATCCTGCACAAATATCAGGGTAAAAATGCGAATGAGGGTGTATACCCCAACTTTGGTTAAAAGGCCGGCAAAAATAGCAGATACGGCCACCGGCGGGGTGTGATAAGACGAGGGCAGCCAGAAGAAGAGTGGGAAGATGGCGGCTTTGATACCAAAGGCAACCAGAAACATCATGGCCAAGGCCTGAATAATGCCGGCCTGATTACTTTCCGTTACCTGAATGTGCAGATCGGCCATATTTACGGTGCCAACCAGCCCGTACAGTGTGCCGACTGCTGCCAGAAATATGGCCGATGAAATAAGATTGATGGTAACATATTTAATGCCCCCCTCCAGCTGATCACGCTCTCCCCCCAGAGCCAGCAGTACAAAGGACGAGATCAGCATCACTTCGAACCACACGTACAGGTTAAACAGGTCGCCGGTCATAAAAGAGCCGCTGATGCCCATCAGCAAAATATGCAGCAGGGGGTGATACCCAAAAGATTCACGTTGGGGGTCCATGCTGGTCAGCGAGTAGATGGCCACTGAAAAAACCATCAAGCCGCCCAAAATCACCATAATGGAACTCAACAAATCGGCAACCAGGGTGATGCCAAATGGTGCAACCCAGCCGCCAATTTGAATGGCCTGAATGCCATTTTGCCAGACGGTTGCCAGCAGAACAAAGCCGGTAATAAGCAAGGCTGCAGCCCCAATTACGCTGAACATTCGCTGAAAGGCCCGGTGATTCCAGGTTAAAATTAAAATTATGCCGGTAACAAACGGTATTAAAATTGGGAGCGTTAAAAGAATATCCATTTAAATCCCTGTTTATTGTGGTAGGTCTGTACTGATCATCTGGTCAAAGTCGTCGGTGCCTACCGTTTGGTATGCCCGTTTTACCAGCACAACGGCAAAAGCCTGCACCCCAAAGCCAATGACAATGGCGGTTAAAATAAATGCCTGCGGCAACGGGTCGGCGTAAGGTTGAAACAGAATATGTTCTGAGTGCCCTATTACGGGCGGATTGCCACGTGTAACCCGGCCAATGGTAAAAATGAGCAGGTTGGCGGCGTGGCCCAGCAGGCCCAGCCCAAGAATCAGCTTAACAATACTGCGCCGCATAACCATATAAAATCCGGCGGCGTACAGAACTCCGACAACTAGCGCCAGTAAAACTTCCATTATTGCTCTCCTTCTGCCAGTGAGAAGACAATGGTCAGGATAACGCCCAGCACCACCAGGTAAACGCCAATATCAAAGATAAAGGGTGTGCCTATTGGCCCAAAAACAGGAAAAGCGCGTTCTGTCCACAGACCGTACATAAATGGTTGGCCTGCATACAGCGAGGCGATGCCGCTGCTAACCGCGATAAGCAGGCCCAGCCCAATCAGGTTTCGGGGGTCAACGCGCAAGGCTTTTCGGGCTTCTTTTACATTGTATGCAAATGCGTAAAATGAGAACGAGGCTGCGGCCACCAATCCGCCAACAAAGCCGCCTCCCGGCTCGCTGTGGCCTCTTAGCAGCAGAAACAGCGACAACAAAATCAGAAGCGGAAGCATGTATTTTGTAGCCGTGGATAGAATAACTGTGGTCATAGAGTATCTCCTTAAACGAGGCTGGTGGCTAAACCGGGTAATCATCCGGTTAATCTCTGGTGTCAGATGCCGCCGGGAGCATATCGGTAGGCCGGCGAGCTTCAGCCAGGTCGGGGTTCATATCGGCCCGGTCTTTTTTGTCCAGCCGTAATTTCAGCAAGCCAAACACTCCAATGGCGGCAATACCAAGCACCGTGATTTCGCCCATGGTATCAAACCCACGAAAGTCTACCAGGATAACGTTTACCACATTGTGGCCGTGAGCCAGATCGTAGCTGGTTTCGGCAAAGTAAGGGGCCAGCCGCGACTGGGCGGGCAAGGCGGTTACCAGCAGGACCAGCAGGGCCATAAACCCTCCGCCAACCGTCGCCGCTACAATTTCGGTGATGTGGCTGCTTGTGCTGCGGGTAAATGTAATAAAGCGGGGCAGTTTGTACAGCACCAGTACCAGCAAAATTACGCTGAGCGTTTCAATTGAAAACTGGGTCATAGCCAGGTCCGGCGCGCCGAACAATACAAACAGCAAGGCTACGGCGTAGCCTACTACGCCCAGAGCGGCCACCGCCGCCAGCCTTGATTTGCTGCGCACAATCATAAACGCTGCCCCCACAATGAGTACCATCAAAACCAGTTCGTAAATTCTAACATCCAGGGGCCGGAAAATTACGTTGGTTATAAATACGCCTTGCCGGAACAGGGCGTACAGGCTGAACCCAACGGTGGTAAAAATAATAATTAGTAAATAGTTGCGCAGGTAGCCACTTTGAAGTACGCGGGTTTGCCACCGGCCAAAGGCTAATGTTCCGTCAAACAGCCAGAAATAAATCTGTTCCGGCCCCCATTTGGAAATGACATTGGCCGGAGCCGCCAGCCGCTGCAGGAGTTCCCGTTTCCAGTAGACAAGAACACCGGCAACAATGGTTAGGCCGCTTAAAATCAGAATGGGGTTAAAGCCGTGCCACAGGGCCAGGTGGGCGTGAGCATCCTTATGTATAATGGCATACGCGGTTGGGTTAACAAAGTACTCACCAAAAAATGGGGAAAACAGGCCCAGTAACAGGCCCAAACTGCCCAAAATTACCGGCCCCAGCCACATACTAAATGGCCCCTCGTGGGCGTGTTTGGGCGTTTCAACAAACGAGCCAAAGAACGGTTTCCAGACAACCATTACCGCCGCGGTAATGGTTAAGGCATTGGTTAAAAATCCAAAAACTGTGAGTACAATTGCGGACAGTTCGGTTTCAACGGTCGCGCCGTAAATTAACTCTTTGCCCACAAATCCAAAGAAGGGCGGCACACCGGACATCGAAAGCCCGGCCAATATGGCCGCTGCCACTGATATTGGCATAACTTTGCGCAGGCCTCCCAGCTTGTCGATAAAGCGGGTGCCGGTTTCGTGATCAACGGTGCCGGCCACCATAAACAAGGTGCCTTTGTAAAGAGAATGAACCACTAAAAAGACAATGGCGGCTTCTACGGCGGCGTGGCTGCCTTCTCCCAGCAGCATGGTTAAAATACCCAGAGCGCTGACCGTGGAGTAGGCCAAAATTCGTTTCAGGTCGGTTTGTTGCCAGGCTATGTGGGCGGCCAGCAGCATAGTGATGGCGCCAAAGGTAGTGACGATGTAGGTCCAGGCCGCAGTGCCGGCCAGGGCCGGACTCATGCGGGCCATTAAATAAATACCCGCTTTGACCATGGTGGCCGAGTGCAGATAGGTACTAACCGGGGCGGGGGCGGCCATGGCGTTGGGCAGCCAGAAATGAAACGGAAATTGGGCCGATTTGGTGAACGCGGCGGCCAAAACAAGAAGGAGGATGGGAATATAAAATTCGCTGCCTGAAATTACGTCTCTGCGCTGCAACAGCTCTGAAATTTCCCAACTGCCGCCGACCAGGGCCATCAAGACCAGGCCGGCCAATAATGCCAGCCCGCCGACGCCGGTAACCAGCAGGGCTTGCAGCGCGGCGGTGCGTGACTCCAGTTTTTCGTGATAATAACCAATTAGCATATAGGAGCTAACGCTGGTTAACTCCCAAAAAATAAAGATAGTTACTACGTTGTCCGACAGCACTACCCCCAGCATAGAAGCCATAAACATGAGGATGTAGACGTAAAACCGGCCAATAAATTCATCGTGGGCCATGTACCCCCCGGCGTAGATAATAACCAGGGCACCAACCCCGGAAATTATCATGGCAAACAGCAGACTTAGGCCATCAACGTTAAAGGATAAACTAATATCGATGGTGGGCACCCACTGCCGGGCAAAGATAAACGTTTCGCCTTCCGCTACCGGGCCAACGAAGGTGGCAAAGTAAATGAACAACCCCGCCGGCAAAATGGCGATAATCCAACCTGCTGCACCCCGGGTAACTTTGTTTAACCACGGGGCAAACAGCGCCAGTACAAAACCAGATAAAACAGCTTCGAGTACCATATGTAAATTTACCTGTGCTGTGATTTAAAAAAGAAGGTTAAAAAGGCGAACGTATTATGCCTCAATTTTATTTTCTTGACAAGGGGAATTTAAGATAACCCCAAATTTTTTCAGATGATTTAGTTATCGGCTCATAATGTTAAATGTTAAGGGCCTAACCGTAAATTATCCGTGAAGAAAAACTCAGTAAAAAGTGGCAGGGGGGGTAATTGCTTGTTCTGAATATAGGCAACGCGACGGTAAAGGTGCTGCCTTCTCCAGATACGCTGTTTAGCCAGATACGGCCGTTGTGTTTTTTTACAATACTGTTAACAATAGCCAATCCCAGGCCGGTGCCTTTTATCTCCAAGGCTTGTTCGCCCTTTACCCGGTAGAATTTTTCAAAAATGTGGGGTTGATCACTGGCGGGAATTCCAAACCCTGTGTCGATGACCTGAAACTGGATTTCACCATCTTTTGCAAAGGTTTTTACGGAAACCTTGCCCTGTTCAGGCGTATATTTGATGGCGTTGTTTACCAGATTATGCACAACCTGGTGAAGGCGATAGAAATTGGCTAATACCGGGGGCATGCTATCGGCAAATGTAACAGTTAGCTGGAGATTCTTTTCATCGGCCTGAGGTTGCAGGGCATCGGTTACGTCAATAACTACCTGTTCCATGTTGCACGGTTCAAGCTCCATATCAATGCCGGCTTCAATGCGCCCAACATCCAATAAATTCTCGGAAAGTTGGGTCATTTCGTCTACGCGGCGCTCGACTAAATCTAACAGTTTGCGCTGTTCGTCATTTACTTCCCCAATCTGATCAACCATTTTTGTGGCAATTAAAATACTGGATAGTGGTGAGCGCAGGTCGTGAGAGACTGTGCTCACAAAATCATCCTTAATTTGGTCAAGCTCTTTAAAGTGGCTCACATCTTGCATAGTGGCCACCCAGCCAATTACACCAAATTCTTCCACGGAAACCGGCGATAAATTTGCAAAAAAGGTGCGCCCATCCATAAGTTGAACTTCGCCGGTGGTTTTGCCGCCGCGCATGGCGCTGTTAAACAGATTGACCAGGCTCTCAAGGCTGGTGGCTTTTGATAGCAACCGCCCGCTTTGCGATTCCGTGACATCGAAAATTTTCAATACAGCCGGGTTATCCAGCACAATAAGTCCATTGCGGTCAACGACCAACACGGCATCGGTGCTGCTGGCCAAAATTGCGGCCAGCCGAGCGCGTTCTTTTTCAACTTGTTGAAAGAGGTGCGCGTTTTGGACCGCAGCCGTAATTTGTGAGACAAATAGTGAAAATATTCGCAGGAAATCATCGCTGAGATGTTCTTTTTTTCCTGAAGCGGTATAAATAATTCCTTGGGGCACCCGGCGTGCCAGGATTGGGAGAAATAGTTTTGTAATGGGCTTCCAGTTTTTTGAAACCGGCAAATTTCCGGCAATGGTTTTTGTGGAACTTATCTCCAGGGCGCCATTTTCAACCAGTTCGTTTAAGGTGTCAACCATTTCCCGGATGACATCTTTGGAATTCTTGAAGTTGGTTGGAACAACCAAGCCAATGTGCGCCCCAATTTCATCGGTTATTATGATGCCGTGAATATCATTGGGTAAAATGCGAGGCAACATGTTCAACGCGGTTTCAACAACAATTTCGGCGTCAATCGAGGCGGCCAACATTTCGCTGAGCCGGTTAAGGAGATGCAGTTCGTTTGCCCGGCGTTCCATATCATCCAGAAGCAGCGCTTTTTCAGTGACCATGGCCAGGTGCGGGGCAAGCTCGTCAAGTAATTTTAGCTCGCGCAGGCCAAACGCCCCCTTTTTTTGTGAACCCAGGCCAAAGCATCCAAATGGAGTATTTTGAGTAATCAGGGGTACCGTAATTCTGGATTTGGCCCCGTTTTTTAGATCAATTTGATCATCGGGAAAGTGTTTGTTGGCGGGCGCTGCCTGAGTAATATCACTTTCTATGTAACCATGGCCTCGCTTGATAATTGTTGCCAGCCGTGAGTTTTCCAGGGGAATAAATGTTTGCCTGTATTCTTTTGCCCCGCGTTCGCTTAAAGCCCATTGGCGAATTTTGGTGGAGGGGCGATCCATCAGGGACAGGGTCATCGAGTCAAAGGAAAAACGCTGGTCAAACTGCATAAAAATATACCTGGCGGTTTCGGACAGGCCGCGCCCGGCGTTAATAGCGGCAGTAATCTGGTTGATAATTTCATTTTGTTGGGCGCGTTCTTGAGCGCTGTCATATAACAGGGCGTTTTTTAGGGCGATGCCTAAAGAGGCGGCCATTGATACCAGTAAATCCAAATCAATTTTTGTAAACAGGCCGCTCCGTTTGTTGATAACTTCAAGCGCCCCGATGGGGTTGCCCTGTACCACCAGCGGCGTACATAGCAGCGTTCGGGTTTTAAAGCCAATGGCTTTGTCTATTTTGTTTGAAAAGCGGCTGTCGGAGGCCGCGTTGTTGACGACGGTTGGCTGGTTATTGGTTACCACCCAACCGGCAACCCCTTCATCAGGTTGCAGGCGATAGGAGGTGATTTGTTTATTTTCTCCGCGCAGCGTTATTTTGAAGTAAAGCTCTTTTGTGTTTTCATCCAGCAACAGTAGCGAACCGGCTTCTACATCTAACGTGGCGTTGATGCCGGCCATTGTTTTTTGAATAACGTCATCAATATCCAGGCTGGAGGTAATGGTGTGCGCAATCTGGTTGAGGGAATAAATTGTATCTGCATGTCGTTTTGCCCTGTCGGACAGATGTAGTTGTCGCAAGCTTCTGGCCAAATGCTGGGCCAGATAGGTCAATAGTTGCTGATTGTTTTCCGCTATTATTTCGTCTGTTTTGTCTTGTTTGCCAACGACCAGCACCCCCCAGGTGGTATCGTTGGCAACCAGCGGCACCACTGCCAGCGGTGTAACGTTAAAGGAACCAAACAACGCATCTCCCAGATCGGTATCAATTTTCCGGCATGGAGAATTTTGAACGCTACAGTAAAACGGGGTTTGGCTGGTAATTACCTGGCTTAAAAGACTATCGGGAGCCGGCCAGTTTTCTGTTTGAGGAGGGGGTTGGTCAGACAAGCGGATTTCTGCCTGCGGGGCCATACTTAATGGCGTTTGTACCAGCCCGCACGCAGTTGGTGGGAGCGGCTCCAGTGTTAAGCACCAAATTGCATCAATAGGCTCCAGAGTCTGTAGCAAAATTTGATTAACTTGTTGTAACTGTTGGGTTAGGGGCAGGGCTCCATCCAGGACCGCATTGATTTCTTCCAAAAGCGGCAGTACGAAGTCCGTTGTTCTGACGTTGGCTAACAGTTTATCCATCTCCTTTTGAAAAGTTGAATATTAAGAAAAAGAAACGAATTTTCGTAACAATAGTATATCGTCTGAATAGTATACCAAATGATAATGGGGGCTGACAACCCCCCACCGGTTAGTTTTAATCTAAATTTATGTTCTGCGATTCGATGGTGCCGGGGCGAAATTGATACTGATAAAGCTCTACCCGCATAAAGTGGGCCTGGTCTACCAGTGTGGCGTGGTTATTAAGCCAGGTTCTTACCAGTTGTCTGTCATCCCACTGGCTTTCTTCTGAAACAACCAGCCACAAGGTAGATAGCTCTGCTGTATATTGTGTCATTTCATTGTCAACCTCAATCTCACTTTTGCCGCCGTTGGTCCACAAGCCTTCCAAAAATGTGTAGTTGCCTGGGTAGTAGTAGTTAAATGTTCTTTTCAGGTAGGGCATTTGAATCATTATTGTGGATGGGCGTTGGGGCTGGTTGCGTAAATATCCGGCGGCAGCCCGAAAATCCGGCTTTAGGGGGCGTTGCTGTTGTTGCCAGATGCCCATCAAATTAATGGCCAGAATTAATCCCAGGCAGAGTCCGGCCAATTTAGCCGAATGATGCCGAATAAGAATGATGCCCATCACCGCAATCAGATAGAAAGCCGGAGTGATATAAATGACATACCGGTCTTCAAAAACCGGCACTCGCAGCGAAATGAGATAAATTGCCACGGGTGGAATTAAGGCCCAGGCCGCCAGTATGAGCCGCCGTTTGGTGGTTAGGTTTTCAACTTCTGCCCGGCGGTTCGATAAAAACAGGCCGGCCAGAAACAGAAATACAAATAGGACGATGGCCGTAAGCCCAACAAAACGCAATAATCCACTACTATAAAGTTGGAGCAATAAATCAATTTGCTGCCGGAACGGATAAAACGGGTGACCGCTGTTAAACCCATCTCTAAGCAGCGGGAATTGCCAGATAAGCAGCGGCAGATAAGGCAGGGTAAGGCAGGCCATACTGATTATCCACCCCCGCCAGTGGCGGCGCACATCCGTGTAACAGACTATGGCTATTGCCCCGTAGACCAACAACATTAGCGGAGACAGGATATGCAGATAGAACGAAATTGAAGTGGATACTACAAAAATCAACCACCATCTGAATCGATTTTCTGTTAGGGCTTTGAGGTACGCCATAACGGCCAGCATTACAATGACCAGCAGCGTTGTGTACATTCTTGCTTCCTGCCCGTACCACACCAAATAGGGTGATGTGGCCAGCAGCAAACTCAACAGTAAACCCGCCCGGCGGCTAAACCCCACCTGACGGGCCACACCGTATCCAAGCGGCACAGCCAGCGCGCCCATCAGCACCGATGGATAGCGGACGGCAAATTCTGACCTGCCGATTATTTCTGTCCAGAGATGAAGGAAAAAGTAATACAGGGGGCCGTTGTGTCCTCTGGCCATCAGCGCCTGAATTAAATCTTTAACGTGCCAACTGGAGAAATAAACGGAATCAACTTCGTCGCGCCACAGACTTTGGGCAGCCAGGTTTGTGGCGCGCAACAAAAAAGCGACCCCGGTGATGGCTAACAGGGTCCACCGTGTCGCTTTTTGTGACTTTAACGGATTAAAGGCGTAAAGTTGAAAGGCCAACGGGTTCAGAACTGTTCCTCTTTTAGAATTTTGCTGCGCCCTCTAATTTGCAGGAACAGGAAAATTAACGGGATCAGCAAAATTAATACAATGCCGCAACAGAGCCAGACGTAAGCCGTTGATACTACTACTGTATCAATCAACTCAGCCTGGTCTAAAATTAAACTCTGATCATTCGGGGGCTCTTCATCAAAATAAAGTGAGTCATCCTGTTGGGATTGCCGGGGTGCCGGCAAAGGGGGCGGCAATAGCTCAGGCGGGGTTTCCAGGTCGGCAGATTGAACAGCCGCCGGTTGAACGGGCGAAACCGGAGAGACGCTCTCGATAGCAGCCCCGTCTGTTTGGGGTTGCGGGGCTGCCTGTTGGGGGTTAGGCTGGGCCGGTGCGGGTTGCGCCTCGGCTGGGGTATCCGGCTGAGGCGGCTGCCCGGCAGGCGACACGGGAGATTGAAGCATTGCTCCGGCCAGAACATTATTATTGGATACGGCGAATGTCACCGCTACGGCTATTAAAAATAGAATCAGTGGAGTAAAATTTAAGGAGTGAGACATCTTCAGATGCCAAACGGAGCCGCATCTGAGGATACTGGCTCCTCGAAAATTGGATCTACTGAGAGTTGTTAATCGAGGAGAAATTCCCCTAAAAAAAGGTTGTCGACTGAGTCGTTTAAAAAAACCAAATAGATGAAAAGCCCATCGGCCCATATTAATGATTTATCTCCTTCCAGAAAGATATTGCAAAAAATAGCATTTCCGGTGTGTTCCCGTCCACCGGGCCATTTGTAAGGCAATAGTCGAGCTATTATAGCAATACCGTCAAGCTTTCGCCAATTCTTTTTTTGTATTTGACCGCCGGGGATTGAAATGTAGAGAAGAATAAATTTCTAACTGCATCAAAGAAATTTGGGCATTGTTTCAATGTAGCCACATAATCGGTTTACACTTTAGGCCAAAAAATAAGAGATAATCCTTTCATTCCGACAATCCTGCTCTGAACTGGCCGGAAATAAGAGCAAGATTAGCAGAATGGAAGGATTTTGATGGCGAAAATTGTAAACCTGTCTTTTGCTTCATTTTGGCCGAATGAAACGATACCGAAATTTGGGAGCATTGCTCAATTGCAAATTTTCAAGGGTGCGTGATTCCTGATGAATCACGCACAGACGGAAATCTGCGATGGTTTATTTCAGTGCGAAAGTCAAAAAGGGCCTATTTCTCAAATTAGAACAACCTGTTCTAAAATACAAAGGCAGGCCCACCTGTGGTGGGGCTGTTAACTGCCAGCATGCACAGGCACCCTAAAATGAGCACAGAAAAGAATAATAAAATTGCCAAGACTAAAAGCTGTTGTCGAGAGACACCCATAACTGTTTACTTATCCTCAACAATAAAACACAATAATAATATATTATGTCTAATTCTACTCTAGTTTTCAAAATTCACAAACGGCGATTGGTGTTATTGTTTTTGTGTGTGGTTACTATGGCTTGTGGGATAACCACACCATCTCCAACCCGAACCCCGCTGCCCACGCTGACTCCAACCGCCATCTTTCTCCGGCGCAGCGGAGAACAAATTGTCCGGGCCATTCAGTTCGCCAGGCTGGATATTGAAGATGTGCACCCGCTGAACCCTGAAGATAATAACCTGTTTACCCCCGGCATGGGGCAGGGATTTAGCTTTGCCACGCCTTCGTTATGCGCCGGTTGTGTGGGAACAATATTTAGCTTTAATGACCGGACAGCTTTGGAACGGGCAAAACTTTATTTCACAGACACCTCCGCTACCAATCAGGCAGAATTATCGTCCTGGGTATTTGTAAAGGATAATATCTTGCTACAGCTTGATGCTCGGTTATCCGAAGCTGACGCCAAAGCCTATGGGGCTGTGCTGGTTCAGCTCCGGTAATGACACGGCATCCCTTCCCTCAAATCAGTGCAGACCTTCTAAAAATTAGCGGAGGGGAATAATCTCATATTTAAGGGATCAGACTTGGATTAACCTGCAATTTTAAGATGAATCCTCGCTTATTTATAAACATTTTGGATAATAACCTGTAAAGGCTGTTTTATTTTTAGTTTAAAATAGGGCCTCTGTTTTGACATGCTTGGGGGGTAGTGTTAGGATGGTTAGTGGAAATTTGCATACTCAACAGGCGGTAAATAGCAACCTGAACGTAAGTAAATTTTACATTACATTAAGTCCAGCGGATCCGTTGTGTCCGTGAGCTGTTTAAGACGAGGAGGTCATTATGGCTCAGAAATTTAAGATTACTTATGCTACAATCTCTGCAGATAACGAGGAATTGCAGTTGGCCTACGACAAAGCCGTTGCAATGGTAAAAAGCAAGTGGCTTGGGGCGGAAGTTCCGATGTTTATTAATGGGGAAAAAGTATACGCGGATGAGAAATTCGAGAGCTACAGCCCCATTGATACCCGGATGCATCTGTGCACGGCCCAGCGCGGAACCACAGAACAGGCAAAATCGGCCATATCTGCGGCCAAAGCAGCCCTGCCCGGCTGGCGTTCAACTCCTTGGCAGGAGCGGGTAAGAATCATTCGCAATATTGCCGAAACAATCAGCGACAACAGTTTGGAGTTGAGCGCCCTGATGATTTTGGAGGTAGGCAAGAGCCGCCTTGAGGCCTTGGGCGAAGTGGAAGAAACGGCCGACCTGTTGCGCTACTACGCCGATTCAATGGAAAAAAATGGAGGGTTTGTCAATGAACTGGGTAAATTGAACCCCGATGACCCAAAGGAAAGAAACGTTAGCGTGCTGGCTCCTTATGGGGTTTGGGTCGTCATTTCCCCCTTCAACTTCCCTATGGCTCTGTCGGCGGCCCCCATCGCTGCCGCCCTGGTTACCGGCAATACGGTTGTCTTCAAAGGTTCTTCCGATACACCTTACGATGGCTGGAAAACAGCCGAACTCTTTGCCAAAGCCGGAATGCCGCCGGGCGTGTTCAACTTTGTGAGCGGCCCCGGGAGAACGGTTGGCCAGGAACTACAGGATAACGCGGATATCAACGGTTGGACGTTTACCGGATCTTACGATATTGGCATGAAAGTCTTTACCACTGCCGGCGCCGGCCTGTACCCCCGCCCTGCTATTATTGAGATGGGCGGAAAAAATCCTGCCATTGTCTCTAACACGGCTGATGCCACTGAGGCTGCAACCGGAGTCATGCGCTCGGCTTTTGGCCTGGATGGTCAAAAATGTTCGGCTTGCTCCCGGGTTTATGTGCAAGCGGGAATTTATGATGAGTTCGTGGCCAAACTGGTTAAAATGACCCAGGCCGTTAAAGTGGGTGATCCAACCGAACGCGATACATTTATGGGAACGGTGGTCAACAAGAGCGCTTATGAAGATTACCAGCGCTTTATGGACATGGGCCGCGCTGATGGCACGGTACCGGTTGGCGGCAACGTGCTGACCGAGGGTGAGTTTGGCAAAGGTTACTTTGTTGAACCGACCATTATTGAGGGGTTGCCGGAAGATCACCAGTTGGTTCGAGATGAGTTGTTTTTGCCGATTTTGCACCTGGCCAAAGTAGAAACCTTGGATGAGGCCATGGAGAAGGCTAATAACACGCCTTACGGACTGACCTCCGGCTTCTTTGGCAAAGATAAGCAAGAGATTGAATGGTTCTTTGACAATACCCAGGCCGGTACAACCTATTCTAACCGGGCCGCCGGAGCCACAACCGGGGCATGGCCGGGAATTCAAGTATTTGGCGGCTGGAAAGGGAGCGGCTCCAGCGGAAAAGGGATTGGGGGTCTCTATACCCTGGCGCTTTACATGCGCGAACAAAGCCGCACCATCATCGGCTAACTTGCGTTTCAGTGAAATTTTACCACAGCCCCGGCTTAAGTCGGGGCTGTTTTTTTTTGTAAATGGATTACGTAAAATGGGAATAGTACAAATCGCTGAAGCCACCAATTTTGGTATTCTCAGTATATAGGAGTACAATTGGGCCGGGGAAAACAGTATGTCAAGAGTCCTCCTGGTGGAAGATAACGAAATGAATCGCGATATGCTTTCACGCCGGTTACTGCGCAAAGGATTCGACGTGATTATCGCGGTTGATGGTGAACAGGGGCGCTTAATGGCCGAGACCGAACGGCCCGACTTGATTCTGATGGACATGAGTTTGCCCCTTCTTGATGGGTGGGAAGTAACCCGCCAATTAAAATCCAACCCTCAAACAACGTCTATCCCAATTATGGCGTTAACTGCCCACGCAATGGCCGGTGATCGAGAGAAAGCGCTGGAAGCCGGCTGCGACGATTACGAACCGAAACCGATTGATATGCCCCGGTTGTTAAAAAAAATGCAAACTCTGCTGGATAGTTAAAAAATTAAATTAGTAACTACTTACCCCCCTCTAACTCCCCCCTCAGGAGGGGGGAGGACTTAAC